>JBKJNL010000563.1:0-14136 GCA_046593615.1 Myxococcota bacterium
CGAGATCAAGTACCAGGGCAACCCCAACGAGTTCTCGTGGATCGTGCCGGTCACCGGCACCCCCGACTTCGTCGACGTCGCCGGCAAAGACGAGCTGCAGCTGCTCGACAGCGCCACGGCCCCCCAGTTCGTGCAGCCGCTCGTCGAGTGCGACTTCAACGGCGGCGGCGGCGGCGGCTTTCCCTCGTTCGCCTGCGCCAGCGATGCCAGCTCCAGCGGGTTGGGCGAAGAC
Source organism: Myxococcota bacterium (assembly GCA_046593615.1). Lineage (GTDB taxonomy): Bacteria > Myxococcota > UBA727 > UBA727 > VGSZ01 > VGSZ01. Next base: position 233 of record JBKJNL010000563.1, read on the forward strand.
GTCGGCGGCGGCGACGACGGCTTCGCCGGCGTCAACGTCACCGAGTACCCGAGCGTCGGCCCCTTTGACGGCATCGTCGTCGTCGACGGCGGCAACGCCGACGCCCTCGTCACCTGGCTGGTCGATCACGGCTACCAGGTCACCGACGAGATGCGGCCGTTCATCGAGCAGTACACGGTCGAGGGCTACAAGTTCCTGGCGACGCGCCTGCGCGCCGACGCCGGCGTGCAAGACATGGTGCCGATTCGTTTCCATTGTCCGCAGCCGAACCCCGAAATCCCGCTGCGCCTCACGGCCATCTCGGCCGAGCCTGAGATGGGCTTCCTGGTCTTTGTCGTCGGCGCCGAGCGCTACGCGCCGCTCAACTACGCCGACGTCGCCATCGACATCGACGACGTGCGCCTCGGCAGCAGCGGCAGCAACTACTTCCCGCTGGTCAGCAAGCGCATCGACGAAGCCGGCGGCCAGGGCTTCGTCACCGAAGCGGTCCGCGGCAGCGCCGACGTCGCCGCCGCCCTCGGCAATGTCTTTCTCGGCACCGAGACCGAAGCCGCCTCGCGCGAGCGACTGACGGCGGTGCTGAGCGCGCCGCGCATCGTCACCCGCTTCTACGCGCGCATGAACGGCGAAGAGATGACCGTCGACCCGATCTTTGCGCCCTCGGGCAACACCGCGCTCAAGCCCGGCGTGCTCGACTTGTCGACCCAGCGCTCGCCCGAGCAGTGCACCCTCGAGACGCCGCCGGCGTGCGGCCTGACCTACTGCGGCGACGGCGACGCGTGCGGCGCCACCGACCTCGGCGTCGACGGCTGCGTCTGCCGCGGCACGCACACCGCGCGGCTGGTCACGGCGCCCGGCGGCTTCCAGGTCGCCTGCATGCCACCCGACATCGACCTGCACGGCGGCGGCCGCGATCCCTGCTCCGGCAGCGTGTGCGGCGACGGCACCTGCCTGCCGGTCAACGACCGGGCCACCTGCCGCTGCGACGACGACGCCGTGGCCGTCAACGACAACGGCGTGCTGCGCTGCGTGGCCCGCGTCGGCGCGGTCGTCGAGAGCGACGCCATCGTCTGGCCGTTGGCCGGCACCGGCGTCGACCCCTTCCCGGATGAGGTCGACGAGAGCAGCGACAGCGGCTGCGGTGCCGTCCAGGGCGCGCGCGTCGGTGGCCTCGCCAGCTTCGTCTTGCTGTTCGGCTCGGCAGCCTTGCTGCGGCTGCTGCGGCGTCGTCGCTGACCGCCTGACAACAAGCACGTCTCGAACGATCTGGCGAGCGGGGCGCCGGGCCAGCGTCTACGCTCGGGCATGATCATCCGGCTGCCTGTTGTGCTCGTCGCCACCGCCCTCGTCGGTGTGGCCCTTCACGCCGAGCGGGCCCACGCCTGCGGCGGCTTGTTCTGCTCGCAGGCGTCGCCGACGCCCATCGACCAGGCCGCCGAGCGCATCCTGTTCGAGGTGCTCGACGACGGCAGCGTCAGCGCCACCGTCGAGATCAAGTACCAGGGCAACCCCAACGAGTTCTCGTGGATCGTGCCCGTCAGCGGCACCCCCGACTTCGTCGACGTCGCCGGCAAAGACGAGCTGCAGCTGCTCGATCAAGCGACGGCGCCGCGCATCATCCCGCCGACCCTGGGCACCTGCGACCAGGACCGCGCCTTTGGCGGCTTTCCGTCCGACTCCGACGCTGAAGCCTCCGAAGGCGAAGGCGAAGGCGGCGTCAGCGTCACCGAATACCCGAGCGTGGGCCCCTTCGAGGGCATCGTCGTCGTCGAAGGCGGCGACGCCAACGAGCTCATCGAGTGGCTGCAAGACCACGGCTACCAGGTCACCGAGCGCATGCGCCCCTTCATCGAGGCCTACACGCTCGAGGGCTACAAGTTCCTGGCGACCCGCCTGCGCGCCGACGCCGAAGTGCAAGACATGGTGCCGATCCGCTTCCACTGCCCGCAGCCCAACCCCGAGATCCCGCTGCGCCTGACGGCCATCGCCGCCGAGCCCGAGATGGGCTTCCTCGTCTTTGTCGCCGGCCCGCAGCGCTACACGACGCTCAACTACGACGAGATCGTGCTCGACGCCCGCGAGCTGCGCATGGGCCTCGACCCGAACGTCGGCCTGGTGAACAACTACTTCGCGCTGGTCTCGAAGAAGCTCGATGAGCAGGGCGGACAGGGCTTCGTCGTCGAGCGGGCCCAGCCGGCCGGCGACATCCGCGCCGTGCTCGACACCGTGTTCCTCGGCACCGAGACCGAGCAGGCCTCGCGCGATCACTTGAACGAGGTGCTGGCCAACCGCGTGTTCTTGACCCGCTTCTACGCCCGCATGAACCCCGAAGAGATGGTGGCCGATCCGATCTTCACGCCGCGCGTGCAGGCCACACCCGGCATCGACGAAGTCGTCAGCGGCACCCTCGACCTCTCGGGCCAGACGACGCGCGGCTGCGGCTTCGACGTCGTCCCCGCCTGCGGCACGCTCTACTGCGGCGACGGAGACGCCTGCGCCACCACCGACCTCGGCGACGGCTGCGTCTGCCGCGGCAACCACACGGCGCGCAGCATCAACTCCCCGACGGGCGGCTCGCAGATCGTCTGCACCGCGCCCGACATCGACCTGCACGAAGGCGGCGACCCGTGCGCCAGCACGAGCTGCGGCAACGGCGCCTGCGTCGCCGTCAACGACCGCCCCACCTGCCGCTGCGACGCCGGCAACGCCGCGGTCATCGACGGGCTCGGCGTGCGCTGCCTGGCCATCAACGACGTCGTCCGCGAAAACGACGCCATCCTCTGGCCCGACGCCGACCTCTCGCTCGGCGGCGGCGGCGGCTGCGGCGGCTGCGCGCAATCCGGGGTGGCCGGCGCGTCCGGCCTGGCCGCGCTCCTGCTGCTGCTGCGTCGTCGTCGTCGTTGATCGGCCTTTGCTGATCGGCCTTTGCTGATCCGCCTTGCTGATCGGCGTCGGCGATCATCACGGGCTCGCCTAGACGGCGATGAATTCGTCGAGGCGCAGGGGCGGTCGCGAGAGCAGCAGGAAGCTCTGCACGTCGCTGCTGGCGTTCTCGAGCGGCTTGGTCGCTTTGTGCAGCACCTCGCCCTGCCGGCCCTGCTGGCAGGCAAAGACGATGGCCGAGCGCGGCACCTGCACGCCGGCGCCGCCGCGCAGCTGCAGGCGATAGACCCCGAGGCCGCGCGCGTTCCAGACGACGTCGACGACGCCAAAGGCAAAGGTCCACAGCGATGACGCGTTGTCGCGCGTGCGCCGCACCGACAGCGACGGCGCCCCGTTGCCACTCAGGGCCCGCGGCTTCTGGAGCGTGAGCGCGAGGTCGGGGATGTGCTCGAGGCCCGAGAGCACCGTGCGGCACACCACTTCGGCGGCGGTCTCGATGAGATGGAACTCACCCTTCTGCAAGACAAACGCGACCTCGCCGGCGATGCGGGCGTAGTCGATCGACAGCGCCAGGCTCTCCTCTTGCGCGGCACGGCGGGTGTCGAGGTGAAAGGTCAGGCTGACGACGAGGGGCTGGCTGCTGGCGCGCTCTTCGGGATGAACGCCGATGATGCAGTCGACGCTGACGTCGGCGATGCGCAGCACGTCGTCGCCGGGGGTGGCACCGCTGGACGTGACGGTCACAGAGCCACCTCAGTAGAGCGAATCGCCGACGGCCCAGCGCAGGCCCAGCCGGGCGGTGGCCAGCTCGAGCTCGGCGCGCAGCGTGTCGGTCTCGGCGACAAAGACGGCGAAGCGGGTCTCCGACAGATCGAGCGCGGTGCCGAGGCCGGCGTCGAACAAGGCCTGGGCCTGCCCCGCTGCTTCCTTCGACACCTCGAGCGAGCGCTGCGACAGCGCCAGCGCCTCTTGCCGCACGGCGACGTCGCGCAGGTTGCCGCGCACCTGGGCGGCGACGCGCTCTTCGAGCTGGTGCAGGCGCACCTGCTCTTCGGTGGTGCGCGACGACGAGTCGTGCATCGCGGCGTAGCGCAGGCCGCCGTCGTAGAGCGGCAACGACGCCGACAACGTCAACGTGCCGGTGATCGGATCGCGCACGAAGCCCTGGGTGAACGACGTCGCCCGCGCGCTGGCGCTGAGCCCGACGGTGGGCAGGAACTGCATCCAGGCGTCGACGGTGCCGCGCTCGGCGATGCGCACAAAGATGCGCTGGCTCTTGACCTCGACCCGCTGCGACAGCGCCCGGTCGACGAGGGCGCCGGCGTCGACGGGTTCGACGTCTCCGGCGAGCGGCGTGACCGCCGGAGGCGCTTCCAGCGCGAACATCTCGTCGACGCCGAGGGTCGTGCCGAGCAGGGCGACGGCGTTGTCGGCGGCGGCGCGCGACTGGGCGAGGGTCTGCTGGGCGCGCAACAGCTCGAGCTCGGCGCGCTTCAACGACAGCCCCGGTTGGGTGCTGGCTTCGACGCGGGCCTGCACGGCATTGCGCTGCGTCGTCGTCGCCTCGACCTGCCGCTCGCTGGCTTTGACGAGGCGCTCGGCGGTGACGGCGGCGTGGTAGGCGCGCACCACCGAGAACGCGAGCTGCTGCCGGCTCTGCGCGAGCACGAGGCCGGCAGCGTCGACGCCGTCGTAGGCGTTCATCAGCGCCGGGTAGGCCCGCGGATTCAAAAGCGGCAGCGTGAGGGTCAGCTGACCACCGAGCTGGCTCGCGGGCTGGGTGACGATGGCCTTGGTGTCGGTGGCTCTGATGTCGTCGGCGGCCTTTTGCAGCTCGACCTGCTGTTGGGCGAACGCCTCCCGGTCTTCGGCGTTGCCGGCGGCGTCGGCCGCAACGCCCACGATCTCGGCCAGGCTCTCGAACAACAGGGCCTGCTGATCGATCTGGTCCTGGTTCACCAGGCTGGTCGTGCGATCGGCGCAGTTGATGCCGCTCTCGCCGCCAGCCGTGCAGTTGTGGTTGTAGGCGGCGCTGGCGGTGAGGGTCGGCAGCAGAAAGGCCCAGGCCCGCCGCAGCTGGGCGTCTTGCTGCACGGTCTTTTCGACGGCGATGCGGGCCTCGGGCGCGTCGCCCACAGCGCGCTGCAAAGCGTCGCGCAGGGTCAAGACCCGGCGGCCCCCGGCGGGCTCGCGCAGCCCGAGCAGGCCCTGGGCATCACCCGCCAGCCCGCCTCCCGACGACAACGCCCGCCCCAATGACGACGACGACGACGCAGATGACGACGCAGATGACGACGCGCCGGCGGCTCCCGACGAAAAAGCGTCCCCGCCACCCGCACCGCCGGAAAGCTGGCCCTGGGCCCGCACAGGTCCGGCGGCGCAAGCGACCAGAAACGCAAGAAGAAATGGCCTCACAGCCCAAGGGATGATAAGCCCGCCGCGCCTTGGCAATAGCCGGTGGCGCAGTGATGGTTGACGTTTGCGTCTGGGCCGGCCGGCTCAACAGTTGATTCGGCATCGTATACTGCACCGTACATGGCAACGTTGGTTGGAGCGGAAGAAATGGATACTTTCAAGGTCGGCGACAAAGCGGTCTACCCAGCACACGGGGTCGCCGAAGTCGTCGCCATCGAGCGCAAGGAAATCTCAGGACATGAGATGACCTTCTATGTCTTGAAGATCCTCGACAATGGCATGAAGGTCATGATCCCGACCTCCAACGTCAAAGCCGTCGGGATGCGCGAGATCATCTCGTCTCTCGAGGCCGACGAGGTCTTCAAGATCCTCCGCAAGAAGGAGAAGGTCGTCGAGTCGACGACCTGGAACCGCCGCTATCGCGAGTACATGGAGAAGATCAAGACCGGCTCGGTCTTCGAGGTCGCCAAGGTGCTGCGTGATCTTTATCTCTTGAAAGGCGACAAAGACCTGTCGTTTGGCGAGAGAAAGATGCTCGACACCGCGCGCTCTTTGCTCGTCAAAGAAATCTCGATTGCCAAGCAAATGTCAGAAGAAGAAGTCGAGACCGAGTTCCGCACCATCTTCAAGTGCTGAACCCCGGCGAGGTCGTCGGCCACCGCTGACGTCGTCCCCCGCTCCTGACACGAGCCGCGCTCGAACAGCGCTCCAGGTCGGGCGCGCTTCCCACGCGGCGCTGAATCAGGCGAAAACCCGGCGCGCGCCGCCGGCCACCCTGGCTGGGCCCGACCGGCAGCGGACCTTGAACGACGGCGACGCCGTCCACGAATCGGATCGAAGGTAGCCATGCTGGGACTCATCGTCGTCTGCGCTGAAACCGGAGCCGGGCTCGCGCCCCAGGCCCTCCTCGACGGCCTGCTCGGCGCGCCGCTCCTGGCCCGCGGCATCGCCGGCGCCCTGCCCACCGACGAAGCGGTGACCGGCGTGCTGGTGGTGCCGGCCGCCCTCGTCGACCAGGTCAAAGCCGAGATCATCGAGCGCTTCGGCCTCGACGAGGTCGACCGCGTCGTCGCCGGCGGCCCCGACCGCAAGAGCGCGGTGCAGGCCGGCCTCGACGCCCTCCCCGCCGACGTCGACATCGTCGTCGTGCAAGAGGGCGCCCGGGTGCTCACCCCCGTGGGCCTCGTCGACAAATTGGTCGCCGCCGTCCGCGCCATTGCCGAAGAAAACGCCGCCGCCGTGCCCGCTGTGACCCTCAAAGACGTCATCGGCGCCGACGAGCAGGGCTCGATGATGTCCCTCGACGTGCGGCCCCACCTGCGCGCCTTGCAGGGGCCGGCGGTCTTCAAGCTGGCCGCCCTCAAGGCGGCGCTGGCGTACACGTCGACGTCGGCCCAGGCCGACACCCTCGAGTTCTCCGAGGTCGACGCCTGCACCCGCGGCGGCGGCACCGTGGCCCTCGTCGCCGGCGACGACGACAACCGCCTGTTGCGCGACCCCGCCGACACATCGCGGGCCCTCGAGGTCTTTTCGCGCCGCGCCGCCGACTACGCGTTCGTCTACCCGAGCGACCTGCTGCCCGACGACCCGCTGCAAAAGGCCCTGGATCCCTCGGAAGCCAGAACCAGCAACAGCTGACGACGGTCGTAGACTGTCGACATGAGCGGCGACGACGACACCAAGACCCGCGTATCCCGCTCCAGGGCCGCTCGGGCCCAGGCCCAAGCGGCCCCACCCGCCGAGACATCGCTCGCCGACGGTGATCACGTCCACGATCCCGCGCGCGAAACGGTGGGCGACGACGACCTCGACGAATTCGTCCGCACCCAACGCGCGCAGCGCGCGGTGCATCCGGTGCGCATCGTGCTCGCCGTCGCGGCCCTGCTCGCGGTGTCGTGGATCCTGGTGCCCACCACCGACGAGCTGGCCTTTCACTTCCAGCAACAGCGCCAGCCCCTCGACGTCGGCGACGTCACCGGTGTCGACCTGGCGAAGATCCCCGACGGCACCTGGCTGCGGGCCAACGTCGTGCTCGGCAACAAGGCCGCCGAGATCCCCGAGTGGCGCACCGGCAGCCTGCGCTTTGGCCCCATCGAGGTCCGCGAGGTCGTCGGCGCCCCGCTGTTCGTCGAGCTCGAGCGCAACAAGCACCCCTCGCTCGGCCCGTTCACCCAGGCCGACGTCGAGGGCCGCCTCGTCTCGTTCGCCAAAGACAGCGAGCTCGGCGTCGTCCGCAGCTACTTCGAGCAGGACATCCGGACCCCGGTGCCGGCCACAGCGCGGGCCTTGATCCTCGACGAAGCCCCGGGCCAGATGTCGCTCTACCTCGTGGCCTGGATCGCCGGCGTCGCGCTCATCGTGCTCTCGCTGACCTCGATCGTCCGGCGCTTCGCGGCCCGCCCCCCGACCTGACAGCGACCTGACAGCGACCTGACAGCGACCTGACAGCGACCTGGCAGCAACCCGCGGTGCGGCGCTGCAACGCCCTGCCAGCAAACAAAAACCGGCGGTTCGAAGCAGAACCGGGGTTCGAGCGTCACCACTGCACGCCACCCGTCGTAAACGGGTGCGCCCACCCACCGCCTGGAGAACACCATGCTCAAGCAACTCGCCCTCACCGCCGTCCTGGCCTCCCTCGCCCTGCCCGCCCAGGCCACCACCTGGGAGATCGACCCCGCCCACTCCACCGTCGGCTTCGTGGTCAAGCACCTCGTCATCGCCAAGGTGCGCGGCCACTTCAGCGAGTTCTCCGGCACCGTCGTCATCGACGACAAGGACCCGACGAAGTCGAAGGTCGACGTCAAGATCAACCCGGCCAGCATCGACACCGACAACGCCAAGCGCGACGAGCACCTGAAGAGCCCCGACTTCTTTGACGTCGTCAAATTCAAGGACATGGCCTTCAAATCGACCAAGGTCGAACGGACCACGGAAGGAAAGTTCCGCATCACCGGCGACCTGACGATGCACGGCATCACCCGGCCCGTCGTCCTCGAGGGCGAAGGCCCCAGCGCCGAGGTCAAGGACCCGGGCGGCAATCCCCACGTGGCGTTCTCGGCCAGCGGCACCATCAAGCGCGCCGACTTCGGCCTCACCTGGAACAAGGTGGTCGAAGGCGGCTCCGTGGTCGGCGACGACGTCAAGATCGAGCTCGAGGTCGAGCTGAAGAACAAGAACGCCGCCACGCCGGCCACGCCCGCCACGCCGGCCACGCCGGCCACGCCTCCGAAGAAGTGATCGAAACGAAGTGACTGGGTCGGGGAAATCCCGATTTCCACCAGACACAGAAAAACGCCGCTCGGGAGAAAGCTCCTCGAGCGGCGTCTTCGTCTGGTGCGTCTTCGGCATCGCCGTCGACGTTCAACCATCGACTGGAATTTCTCTCAGGTCTGGATGAGCGTGTAGCCGATGTTGCCGGGGTTGCCGCCGAGGTCGCGCCAGAAGCGGTTGAACTCGGTGGGCGTCATGGTCTGGCAACCGGCGCTGCCGGTGATGCTCGAGCCGCCGGCGTGGAACAGCATCGAGCTGCCGCCACCGGTGCGCCGACCGCCGTCGTCACCAAAGGTGCCGTTCTGGTTGGTGTCGCGCTCGACCCGGTAGTCCTGCACCGGGCGCAGCACGCGGCCCAGTGTCGACGACGAACCCGTGCGGAACTCGTAGAAGCCGGCCGCGAGGCGTCCCTGATCGAGGCGTCCGTCGCCGTTGGCGTCCTGCCCCATGCGACCGCGGTAGCGGGCCGAGGGCTCGGTGTTGCCGACGTATTCGCGCGCGTGCTTCGTGCCGTTGGCGTCTTGCCAGAACATCGCCATGCGGTCGTCGTAGCGGCCCTGGCCGCCGTTGGCGTCGGCGTCGGTCGTCGTGCGCAGGCCGACGATGTTGCGCTGCCCGGGACCGGTTTTGACCTGGCCGCCGTTCTGCGCGGCGAGGGCGCTGTAGTGGTCGTAGCGCTGGGCCTCGGTCATGCCGGCGGTGCTGCCGACGCGAACCGGGCCTTCGGTGCGGGCGGGGGTGCTGTCGTCGCCGGTGCTGGTGGCGGCGCGCGCTGGAGCGTTCTGGTCCATGGCCCGCAGCGTCGTCGGGCCGAGAACGCCGGTGTCGGTGATGCCGCGGCTCTGCTGCCAGTCGCGCAGCGCGGCCTGGGTGCGACCGCCGAATTTGCCGTCGGTTTCGAGGCGGGCGCCGTCGCGGTTCAAGCGCTCTTGCAGCTCCGTCACGGCCGGACCCTGCATGCCGTGGTTGAGCTTCTTGCCACCGCTGCGGACCTGGTCGAGCGACGGGGCCGGCACGTGGCCACGCGAGACCGCGGCACCCGGGCCCGAGCGGCCCGGGAGCGGGAGACCCGGGGAGGTCATGGCGCGACGGCGGGAGTCGGTGACGGTCTGGGCATCGGCCGCCGGGCGCCGGGCCGCGGGCGCGCCGGTCGCCGGCGACGTCGTCGACGGCGTCGTCGCGCGCGCACTCGGGTTCGGGCTCGCAGTCGGGTTCGCAGCGGGTGCGGCGCGCTCGGCGAGCGCGGTGCGGGTCGGGCCGTCGACGCGCCCGGTCTCCGGCAGGCCGGCGGCGCGCTGCAGCTCTTTGACGGCGTCGGTGGTGCGGGGACCGAACTTGCCGGCCCCCGTGTTCATCTCGGCCTGGCTCATGACGCCGGCGCGCACGAGGCTCTCTTGCAGCCGCTGCACAGCGGCCCCCCTGGAGCCCTCGCCGAGGTCGGTGGTGCGCTGGCGGAGATCGGTGCGGCTCTGGTCGTTCCTGACATGGGTCACGGGCATCGATGGCTCCTGTGGCGGTCATCCGGGTTTTCGGTCGGCAGCCCTGACGACGTGCCTCCGCCCGATGACGGATGCTCGACGAGCACGCGATCCAAAGCGAGCGGCGGCGGGATCCGCACCATTTTTGCCTCGGTTTGCCGCGCCATGACCCGGGGTCCCGGCCGAGGCCGCCGACGACGCCCGATTCGCGGCCCGGGCCCGACCACGACGACCCGCCGAGACGGCGGCGACGGCTGCGCGCTGCGGCTCCCACCCCGCCCGCGAACGCGCACACCGGCGGTGCTGGTACCCGCGGTGGCAGGCGCCGGTGCCCACAGTGCGGACAGTGCGGACAGTGCGGGGCGAGCCGTCGCGGGAAGTCGTGGAGTGTCGGCTGTCTGGGGTAGGTTGAAGTCGCGATGCCCGTGCAAAAGAACATCTTGCTCGTCGAGGATGAGCCGACGCTCCAGCGGATCCTCGGGTCTGTGCTCGGCGACGCGGGCCACCTCGTCACGGCCACCGGCACCGCCGAGCAGGCCGCCGAGCTGCTCGGGCTGTCGATGAAGGGCGGCGCCGGCGACGCCTCCGACATCGACCTCGTGCTCACCGACAAGAACCTGCCGAAGCTCAGCGGCCTCGACCTGCTCGCCAGCGTGCGCGCCGCCGAGCAGCACGGCCGAAAGCTCACCGGCGTCATCCTCGTCACCGGCTACCCGAGCCGCGACACCGCGCTCACCGCCCTCGCCGACGACGCCGACGGCTACCTCGTGAAGCCGTTCCGCTCGCTGAGCCACGCCGTCGAGCAGATCCAGCGCGTGCTCGACGCCGACCTCGTGCTGCGCCGCCAGGGGCCTCCCCTGGCCCGCCGCGTCGCCGCTGTGCTCGCCGGCCTGCCCGAGACGCTGACCGGCGTCGAGGTCGTCGTGCAGGGCGAGGCCGGCTCCGAGGTCGTCGCCGTCGTCACCCAGGCCGTCACCGCCGCCGGCGCCCGCGTCGTCGACGCCGCCGCGCCACCCAGGCCTGAGCTCCGCGCAGACTCGCGCGTCGCCGTCGGCACCGACGTCAAAGCCCTGTGCGCCCTCGGCAAGCAGCGTCCCGGCACCGGCCTCGTGCTGCTCGATGCCGGCGCCAGCTTCGGCGACATCGTCGAGGTCATCACCGCCGGCGGCGGCGCTCTCGTCGACCGCGCCCTGCTCGCCCCGCACAAGGTCGGCGGATGACCCGCGCCGTCGTCGTCGTTCTGCTGCTGGCCGTCTTTGTCGTCTTTGTCGGTGTCATCGCCTACGGCCGCGTCTTTGACACCGATGGCACTGGCACCGGCACCGCTGTCGTCGTCGCCACCCCGACACCGGCCACCGACGGCGGCGGTGGCGCCGGCGTCGACGGTGGCGTCGCCGCGCCCAGGGTCGTGCACGCCGCCATGCTCTCGGCCACGCGAGGCACCGTGCAGGTGCGCCGCGGCGACAGCGGCACCTGGGTCGACGCCGCCCCCGGCCAGGTGCTCGACGCCGACGACGCCGTGCGCGCGGGCCGCAACGCCGAAGCCCGCGTCACCATGGGCGACGGCGTCGAGGTGCGTTTGTCGCCGCGCTCCGAGCTGCGGGTGCGTGAGCTGTCGGAGGCCGTGGCCCGGGTGCGCCTCGACGAAGGCCACGTCACCGCCACCGTCGACGACGGCAAGGGCCGCGTGCTGCGCGTGCAGGCCAAGGGCAGCGACGCCGAAGCCGAATCCAAAGGCGGCACCTTTGGCGTCGTCACCGATGGCCGCGGACAGCTCGCCGTGGCCACCACCACGGGCTCCGTCAAGCTGAGCGCAAAAGGCGAGAGCGTCGACGTCGCCGCCGGCCAGGCCTCGACGGTGGTGGCGGGCAGCGCTCCGTCGGCGCCGGCGGCGGTGCCGGCCAGCCTGTTCTTGAAAATCGGCGCGCTGGCGGCGACGCAGACGAACCAGACGTCGACGACGGTGTCGGGCACGACCACGCCGGGCAGCCTGGTGCGGGTCGGCGACCTGACGACGACGTCCGACGCCAAAGGGCGCTTCGCCATGAAGGTGCCGCTGCGCGACGGCAAGAACGAGCTGGCCGTCGAAGTGCTAGACGCCACGGGGCGACGCGAAGACAAGCGCCTGCCCGCCGTCGTCGTCGATCGACAGAAGCCGACCATCGAAGCCGACGTGAAGTGGGGCACCAAGCAAAACTGATCGGCGGCTGCACGCGGTCGGGATTGCTGGCGCCCCGGGCGTGGTTCATCTTGCCGTCGTGCGCTTCCTCGTCGTCGCCTCCCTGTTGTGTTGCGTTGCCGCGGGCACCGCCGCGATCGGCGCGCGAGCGGCCGGCGAGCCGGCCAACGAGCAGCAGAAACCGTCGGCGGGGGCGGTGTCTCCCGCGGTGCCCGGTGGATCGGTGCAGGCCTTTGCCGACGCGGTGGCCGACGCCGTGCGCGCGCGCGCCGAGGCCGAGGGCTGGCGGGGTCCGGTGCGGCTGCTGCTCGACGACAGCCGCGGTGTCGACCTGCAAAAGGCCCGAACGACGCTGCTGCCGCGCGTGAAGCGAGCGCTGAAGAACTTGTGGGCACCCGACGGACCGCTCAAGGCCCGCCTGGCCCTCTCGGAAGAAGCCGGACAGCTGTGGGCCGTCATCGTCGTCGACGGCGCCGGCCTCGACGGACCGTCGACCATCGTCATCTCGGCCCGCCTCGACCGCGAGCTGTCGTCGGCCCTCGGCGCGGTCGGCAAGCTGGCGCAGGGGCGCTTCCTGCTCGAGCGCAAGGGCACGCTGCCGCCGTTGTCGTCGTCGGCGTCGTCGTCGTCCGCGTCGTCGGCGTCGTCGTCGGCGTCTCCGGTTGCGGCGACGTCGTGCCCGGTGCTCGATGCCGCCCTCGTCGACTTCGACGGCGACCCGGCCCTCGAGCTGGCGGTGCTGTCGCGTTGCGGCGTCGAGGTCTTTCGCGTCGACGACAGCCCGCGCCTCGAGCGCGTGGCCGGCCCCTTCGCCCTGCCCGAGCCCCGGGGCACGGTGAAGCGCTGGCCGCGCGTCGCCCTGGGTTGGCTCGTGGCGGTGCCGTCCCGTGACGGCGACCGGGGCGGCGAGCGCAGCGGTGATCGCGGGCTTGAGCGCGACGTCCGGGCGCACACGCTGTGGGCGGCGACGTCAGCGGGCCACAGCGTCTTCATCGACGTCCGCGCCGGCACCGCCAAAGAAGCCGTGACGCCGGCGCCCGAAGAGCGCGTGCCGCTGCGCTCGGTGTCAGGACCGGCCGGACCCATGGCCCTGCATTGGCGCTTCGGCTCGCCCGAGCTGTCGCTGCCGCTGGTGTCGCCGGGCGGCATCGACGTCGTCGTCCCCGGGCTGCCGACGCGGCTGCGCGATCTGGTGCGCTACCCCGGCGGCGACGCCTGGGTGTTCGTCGCCGAAGACGGATCGCTGCTGGCCCGCGACGACGACGGCGCCCTGCAACCGCTGGCGCCCGAGCGGGCCGGCGATCGCATCTTGCTGGTCGACATCGACGCCGACGGCGAGCCCGAGCTGGTGACGTCGTCGGCGTCGTCGCCGGGCGAGCCCGATCAGCTGGTGTTGCGCCGCCTGGGCCCTGGCCTCGCGAGCTCGACGGTGCTGTTGAAGAGCCCGCTGGCCGGCGGCTCGATCACGGGCATCGCCGCCGGCCACGTCGACTACGACGCCCGCCTCGACGTCGTCATCATCGAAGAGCTGCCCACCGGCGAGTCGCAGATCTGGCGCCTCGAGCACGCGCCATGAGGCGCGCGATCGGGTTCACCGTCTCGCTGGTCACCCTGCTCTCGACGCCGCTGCAAGCCCGTCGCGCGCCGGGACCGGGCGGCTCGGTCGTCGTCAGCGTGCC
>JBKJNL010000599.1:0-3120 GCA_046593615.1 Myxococcota bacterium
ATCATTTTCCGCCATCGGTGTGCCGGCTTTGATGGTGACTGATACGGCGCTGTTTCGTTATCCAGCCTATCACATGATGACCGACATGGCGGTGCACGTCGACGGCCTGCGCCTGGCACGCGTGACCCGCGGGCTTGAGGCCGTCGTCGACGACCTCGCGCGCGCCCGCTGAGCGTTCCGCTGACCGTTCCGCTGACCGTTCCGCTGACCGTTGAGCTGAGCGTCGAGCCTGGGCGCCGCGCGTCAGCGGGTCCAGAGCGACGACAGGAAGCGCGTGTCGGGGGCTGTGTCTTTGACGTGCGCCAGCTCGGCGGTCACGGCGCCCCAGACCTGGCGGACATAGGCGCGGGTGCGGGCCACGACGTCGTCGGCGGTGGCGGCGCCGGGCAGCGGAGCCAGGGCCCGCACGCGCTCGTCGAGGTCGCGCAGCACATGCTCGGGCAGCGTCGGCGACGTCGGCAGCGACAGCGCATTGTCGACCGGCTTGAAGCCGGGCGTGAAGCCGGGCGTGCCGGCGGCGGCGTGCGCCAGATACGCGCCGAGCAGCGCGCCGTGGGCTGGCAGGGCGGCGTCGTCGACGTCGTGCAGCAGGGCTTCGGTGGCGCCGAGCTTCTCGAGCAGCGCGGCGCGAAAGGCCGCCTCTGACAAGGCCGACGCCGCGGCGGCCAGCTCATTGAGCGAGGCCACGGGCCGGTAGTCCACGCGGCGCACGTCGAGCAGCCCGCCAAACAGCAGCGGGCGCGGGCGCAGAAAGCCCGCCGCCACCTCGCGCAGCGGCGCATCAAGGCGCAGCAGCCCACGGCCGTCGAGGCCGCTGCCCTTGCTCTTGGTGCGGGCCCGCAGGTCGTTGGCCAGCTTCAGCGACAGCGAGTGACCGAGGCGGAACAGGTGCATCACCGACGTCGACGTCAACGACGACGACAACGCGGCCTCGTTGCCCTTCACGAGGTACGCGAGGCCGGTGCCGGCGGTGGCCGCGGCGTGGCGGGCGGTCTCTTTCAGGGCGTCGGTGTCGCCGATGTCCTGGCCGTCGGCGGCGTGGACGCGGTTGGCGGTGAGCATCAGCTCGTGGGCCACGCGGTCGCGGGTGGCGTCGTCGACGTCGCGCAAGGCCCGGCCCAGCACCTCGTTGCCGCCGCCGGTCAGCATCGACCACGGCAGCAGCACCGACGTCGTCAAATCGATGTTGGTCGCGACGGTGTTCTTGTCGGGCTTGTCGAACTTCGGCGGGGCCGGCTTCGTGCCGGCGCCCGGCAGGGGCTTGTCGGGGTCGAGATAGGCAAAGATCGCTGCGGCCTCGTGGGCCGGCAAGAAGCCGAGGTCGGCGAGGCGGGCGTTGCGCCAGCGGTAGGCGTCTTCTTCGAGCTGCGAGACGAGCTCCCAGCGGATGGCCTCGCACATCTTCAAGACGAACTGCATGTCGCGGCCCATGAGCTGCTCGATGGCCTGCTGCAGCGTCGCCTGCGTGGCGTCGTCGGCGGCGACGCCGCCGTAGCAGATCAAATAGCGCTGGTCGGGCGTGATGCTGTGGCGGCCGACCTCGTGGTCGGGCTCTTCTTCGGCGATGAGGTCGTAGATGCGCGTGTGGACCTTGAAGAGCAGCACCAGCAGCTCGAGGTCGAGGCCGCGCAATTGGCCGGTGGCCCGGTCGGGGTTGGCGGCGAAAAAGGCCTGCATCCAGCGGCCGAGGGCGGCGGCGTCGACGCGGTCTTTGCGCCAACCGTCGAGGTCGAGGAAGCCCTGCACCTGGGCCGGCGACATCAGCTCGAGCAGCTCGAGGCAGTCGCCGACGCCGATGTCGTTGATGGTGGCCAGCAGGTCGGGCACCGGCATCTGCCGCACGACGCGCATGGTGTCGGGCCGCGAGATGATGCGGTCGAGGCGCTGCTTGGCCGGCAGGGTCGCGATCTCCCGGTAGAACGGCGTCAACGACGGCAGCGCTTCGGCGGTGCCCTTGCCCTTGCCCTTGCCCGGCGCCAGCGCCTTTGTCTCGCTGCTCTTGTCAGACATGGCGACGCACCCGCACCGCGAGCAGGACAACGAGCAGGCCCAGGGCCAGGGCCCCGGTCGCTGCCGATGACGACGAACCCGGCGTTGGCGCCGCGCAGGAGCAGCCCTCGGGACCGTCGATGACCAGGGTCGCGTGGCCGGCGTCTTCGCCGTCGACGGTGACGGCGATGTCGGCGACGGCGCCTTTGCGCTGCACGCGCAGCTGCTGGGTGTACGTGCCGTCGAGCGGGTCGCGCTTGACGTCGCCTTGCAAGAGGCCGGCGGTGCTGGTGATGACGACGTCGTGCTCGGGAGCGTCGGGGCCGAGCAGGTTGCGGTCGCGATCGACGAGGCGCACGACGATCTTGGCTTCGCTGGTGCCGTCGGCCGGCAGGGTGTCGGGGTCGACCTCGATGATGGTTTCGCTGGCCTCGGGGCCGCGGGCGAGCAGCGTCAGCTTCACCGAGGTGCGGGCCACGGCGTAGCGGTCGTCGCCGGGGAACTCGGCGTGCAGGCCGCGATCAAAGACGCCGGCCTGGGCGCCGGTGGTGGCGGGATCGGCCGTGTACTCAAAAGCGGCGACGCCGGCGGAATTGGTCAGGGCCTCGCCCAGGCGCTCGTTGGCCGAGGGTCGGCCGTCGTCGTTTTCGTCGTAGAAAAAGCGCACCGGCACGCCTTCGAGCACCTTGGGGCCGGGGCCGTCGACGTCGGCGCCGGCGGCGTCGGCGTCGCCGTTTTCGTCGGTGACCGTGGCCGCGAGCGTGACGGTGTCGCCCAGGGTCATGACGACGTCGACGCTGAACTCGAGCGCCGGCACCTCGGGGAAGAGCTTCAAGACCGCGCTGGCCTCGGCCTGGCAAAACGTGCCGTCGGCGGCGCCGGCCGCGGCGGGCTGGCAGTCGACGTTGTCGGCGTCGACGCCGCGGAAACGAGCGGTGAGGTTGTAGACGGCGCCGTCGTCGGCGGCGACGAACGTGGCGCCGCCGTGGCGACCATCGACGAGGGTCAAGCGCACGCGGGCGCGGCCGGCTTCGTCGACGACGACGTCGGGGGCGGTGACGTCGAACACCGGTCCGGCGGGCTCGTCGGCGGTGGCGGCGCGCTGGATCTCGACCTCGACGGCGCAGGCGC
>JBKJNL010000795.1:0-2943 GCA_046593615.1 Myxococcota bacterium
GCGACAGCGAGAACGACTCGGTGCCTTCATCGACGGCATCGTCGGCGGTGGCCACGGTGACGGTCGTCGTGGTCGAGCCGGCGGCGATGGTGCGGCGGGTCGTGGCAATGGCCGTGAAGTCCGCCTGGCTGGCGGTGCCAGTCGCCGTGGCGATGTCGAACGAGACGTCGACGGCGCTGGGCGCGCTGAGGGTGACGACGAAGGACGCGGTCTGTCCTTCGGTGACCGTCGCGGCGTTCTGCACCGACACCGTGGGCGCCGTGTCGTTGTCGCGGATGGTGCCGACGCCGGTGCCGTCGTTCAGCACGACGTTCTGCGGGTTTGCGAGCTGCAGCGAGAAGCTCTCGGCGTCGGGTTCGTCGACCGCGTCGTCGACCGTGGCGACGGTGATGGCCAACGTGGTCTGGCCGGCCGCGATGGTCCGGCGCTGGGTCAAGGCCACGAAATCACCAGGCGAAGCCGCGCCACCCAGGCCGGTGCCGGAGACGGTGGCGACGTCGAACGAGACGTCGACACCGCTGGCGGCCGAGAGGGTCACCTGGAACGTGGCGGTGCCGCCTTCGTCGACCGACGCGTCGCTGACCACGAGGGTCGGCGGCGTGCGGCGCAGCGTGGCACCCGTGGCCGCGGGCACGACCAGGCTGCTCTGCACGCCGTTGTCGTCGAGCATGGTCAGCACGAGCTGGTAGCCGAGGTTCGGCAGGATGGGCGAGTCGATGGCGACGTCGAGGAAGGTCTCGGTGGCGCTGAGGATCGTCAGGTTGGCGACCTCGCCGCCGCCGGCGTCGAGCACGGCGTCGACGATGCGGGTGGCGTTGAAGAATTCGCCGATGACGCCGAGGGTTTCGCCGTGGTCGTCGATCGACTGCACGCGGGGCTGGCGGGCTTCAAACGACGGCGAGTCGGCCGCGCCGGCGGGCGCGGTCAGGCGCACGAGGTAGCGCGAGGCGGGGGTCGTGATGCTGTCGGCGAGCGCGGTGCTGGGCCGGATCACGATGGCCGTCGCGCTGGCTTCGACGATGGTCGCAGGGGTCTCGCTGCCGTCGGCGATGCGCACGATGGTCGCGCTGGCGACGGTGTCGAGGCGCGTGCCGATCACGGTGAGCGTGTCGCCAAAGACCGCGGCGTGGATCTGCGTCGGCGTCGTCAACGTCGTCGTCGGCGGCAGCACGCAGGCCGGCGAGGCCTGGTTGGGCGTGCAGGGGTCGGCGTCATCGGGATCGAACGGGTTCGACACGCCGTCGCTGTCGGCGTCTTCGGCGCAGGTGAGGGCGTTGGCGTCGGGCACGCAGGGGTCGTTGTCAGCGATGTCGACGGGGTTGGCGGTGCCGTCGCGGTCGTCGTCGTTGCCGCACAGCGGGTCCTGGTCGTCGGGCACGCAGGGGTCCTGGTTGGCCGTGTCGGAGGGCGGAAAGATGCCGTCGCGGTCGGCGTCGCAGTTGAGCGCCGTGAGGTTCGGAATGCACGAGTTGTCGTCGACGGGGTCAAAGGCGTCGGTGACGCCGTCGGCGTCCCGGTCGGCGGTGCAGGCCGCAGACGACGGGTTCGGCACGCAGGGTTCGACGTCATCGGGATCGAAGGGGTTGATGACGCCATCGGTGTCGGCGTCGGCCGTGCAGGTCAGGGCGTTGGCGTTGGGGACACAGGCGTTGGCCAGGGCGGGGTCGACTGGATCGAGGCGCCCGTCGCCGTCGGTGTCGCGGGTGCAGGTGGCCACCGTCGTCGAGGGGACGCACGGGTCCTGGCCGGCCGCGTCGTCGGCGTTGACGACGCCGTCTTTGTCGAAGTCGCAGACCGCGGCAAAGATGTTCGGCGTGCACGGGTCGTTGTCGTTGGCGTCGTCGCGGGCGCCCACGCCGTCGCCATCGACGTCGACCTCGTCGGCGACCGACACGCCGGTCGAGAAGCTCACCGCGTCGTTGTCGTAGAGGAACGTGATCGGGCGCGGCGAGGCCGAGCTGCCTGTGCATTCAGCGTCGCGCTCGAGGTCGCGGCGCACGATCAGGGCGCCTTCGTTGGCCACGCTCGGGCGGTAACCGTCGCCACCGGCGCACAGCGTGCTGAGGCGCGCGCCCGCCAGATTGCGGCCCACGATCTCGATCTGGTCGCCGCGCTCTTCGACCGAGAAAATGGTCGGGACGACGACGTTGACGACGCCGGCGACGCTGTTGACGCCGTCGCTCATGGCCAGGGCCGTCAGGCCGGGGCGCGTCAGGCGCTGGTTGATGCGAGCGACGACCAGGCCGTCGCTGCGGGCCACCAGCTGCAGGGTCTGCAGGTCGGCGCCGGCGCCGAGGAAGACCTGCAGCTCCGAGCCGAACGAAGAGAAGAACTCGCCGATGATCTGCAGGTCGGTGCCCGGCAGGATCGTCACGTCGCGCGGCAGCACCTGATCGATGCGGGCCACGTCGATCTCGACATAGAGGTACGACGACACCGTCGACTGGCCGTCGCCGTTTTCCAGGACGATGGGCTGGGTGCCGGTGGTCAGCGAGGCCGGCGCCACGAACTGGATGCGATCGAAGCCGGCCGCGGCGCCGACCTCGACGGGCAGGTTGAACGTCGTGCCGGCCAACACAACCTTGACGCCATCGGGATCGAAGTTGCGGCCGGCGACCGTGATGAGGTTCTGCCCCTGCAGCGGGCCGCTGGCGGGGTCGACAAAGACGATGGTCGGTCCGACGCCCTGGGGCTCGAAGACCTCGATGTCGCCCGACGTCGCCGTCTGCCCATCGGGGTTGGTGAGCACCAGGGTGACCGTGCCGGCCGGCAGCGGCGGCGTCGTCACCAGCACCGACGTGGCGCTGGTGCGCACGGTGCTGAGCGGCGGGATGTTCTGGGTCTCGTGGCGGAAGCTCGCCGTCAGGCCGGCGCGCAGGCTGGTGCCGGTCACGATGATGAGCGTGCCGCCGGTGGTGGGCACGCGCGTGGGCAAGATGCCGT
>JBKJNL010000863.1:0-6139 GCA_046593615.1 Myxococcota bacterium
GACAACGACGACGACGACTGCGATGGCGGGCGCTGGCCGGCCGATCCAGTCGCCCGCCTGGGCCTGCGTCGCAGCTGTCCGCCCTGGCTGACGCAGCGGCTGGTGCGCTCGCTGGGCGTCGACGGCGCCGACGCGTTCCTGGCCGCCAGCAACCGGCCAGGCCCCGTCACCCTGCGGGCCAACACGCTGAAGAACGATCGCGGCCAGCTCGCGCACGCGCTGCGCGCCCAGGGCGTCGACGTCGTCGACAACGACGTTTCGCCGTGGGCCCTCGACGTGCGCGGCAAGGCCAACATCACGGCGCTGCCGTCGTGGCAGGCGGCGGGCTTCGAGGTGCAGGACGCCGGCTCGCAGCGCATCGCCCAGGCCACCGGCGCGGTCGCTGGCGACGTCGTCGTCGACCTCTGCGCCGGCCGCGGCGGCAAGACCCTGGCCCTGGCGGCGATGATGGGCGATCGCGGCGTGCTGCATGCCCACGACGTCGACGACCGCGCCCTGGCCGACCTGCGCGGCCGCCTGAAGCGCACCGGAGTGACCTGCGTGCAGCTCGGCTTGCCCGCCGACGGAGCCGCCGACGTCGTCCTCGTCGACGCCCCCTGCTCGTCGGTGGGCGTGCTGCGACGCTCGCCCGACCTGCGCTTCACGCTGCAGCCCGGCGACATCGACGCCGTCACGGTCACCCAGCGATGGCTGCTGGCCCGCGCCCGCGACCTCGTCAGGCCCGGCGGCCGCGTCGTCTACGCCACCTGCAGCGTGCTCGACGACGAAAACGGCCACGTCGTCGACGCCGTCGCAGGCGCTCTCGGCCTGGTCGAAGAGTCACGCGTCACGCTGCTGCCGCACGTCGACGGCTGCGATGGATTCTTCATCAGCGCGTTCCGTCGACCGTGATTGTCACCCGACGTTGAAAAAGCATCGGCCCCAACCGCCACACGTCGCTCGTGCACAAAAAGCGAAAGCGGGCCCATGACGGGCCCGCTCGCGAGGTCATCCAGAGCGCGACGGATCAGGCGCCGTCGGCGGGGACTTCTTCGCCGGCGAACACCAGGCCGTCCTGGGCTTCGGCGCAGGTCTCAGAGAAGAAGCTGCGGTCGGCGGGGTCGGCGTCGGCGCCGGAGTCTTCGTTGCCACACAGCAGCAGCAGGCCTTCGTAGTCGGCAAGGTTGTCGACGAGGGTGTCGAGGATGCCGGGATCGACGCGGTTGTTGCGGACCGGGTCGTCGCCGTCTTTTTCGCGCAGCAGCGGGTTGTTGCGAACCTCGATGATGCCCGTCTGGCCGCCGAGCAGCACCTCACCGTCGAAGAGGGGGGCACCGACGATGTCGAGGCGTTCGGAGAAGCCGGACTCGTTGGTGTCGTCTTCTTCGTCGGCGCCGGCGTCGTTGTCTTCGTCGATGTCGAGCTCGCGATCCTGATCGTCGTCGTCAAAGGCGAAGCGATCGAGCAGGGGGTTGTTGAGGATCGAGATCTTGTGGCCGACGTTTTCGATGCCCTGCAGGCCGAACAAGGTCTTCAACTTGGGATTGCTGTCGATGGTCAACACGCCGCCGCCGACGAGGTTGCCGACGGCGTCGACGCCCACCCGAACGATGGTCTGCAAGCCGGCGAGGTCTTCGAGGTCGGCCATCTGCGTGATCTCCAGACCGCCGACCTGGACGAGGGTGTTGAAGGTGAGCTCCTGGGTGCCGTTCTGCTGGGCCTGGTTGGTGATGCTGGTCAGCCGGCGAAGCCGGAGGCTTCCGCCAACGAGGCTCAGGCCGTTGAGGCCGGCGGTGTTGGCGATGGCGTCGCAGTCGATGATCTCGAGGTCACCGCCCACCACATCGAGGGTGCTCAAGCCGTCGACGTCTTCGAGGGAGCCGAGGTTCACGAGGCGCAGGGTGCCGCCCACCTGGTTGAGCGCGAAGTTGAAGCCCTCGAGCTGGGGATTGTTGACGATCTCGAGGTTGGCGCCGACGTTGGTCAAGGCCGGCAGGTCGATGTTCACCACCTCGGGGAGGTCGTGCAGCAAGAGCTCGCCCACCGCGCCCACCGTTCCCAGGCCGTTGATGTTCTCGACCGCCGGCAGGTCGGTCAGCTCGAAGCTGCCGCCGATGGTCGTGATGTTCATCGTCGTGTCGGCCAGGCTCGAGCAGAACGCGATGATGACGTCGCCGACGACGGTGCCCGCGCTGACGGCGTTCAGGTTGAGAGCTTCGAGGTTGTCGAGGTCGGCGGGGATGGGGGCGTCGTCGCCGTTTTTGATGGCGCAGACGACGAGGTCACCGCCGATGGTGGTGATGTTGAGCTGTCCGAGGTTGGCCGGGCCGCGGTTGTTCTCGTTGTCGACCGAGGCCAGGACAACGTCGCCGTCGACGCTGGCAAAGGCGCGCAGCGTGGCGAGGGCGGCGCCGTCGAGGTCGTCGTCGAAGCCGATCACGAGGCCGCCAGCGCCGAGGTCGACGTCGAGGGCTGCGAAGTTGCTGAAGCCGTTGTTGTCGATGGGCTGCAGCTCGCCAAAGGCATCGATGGCGAAGTTGATGACCAGGCCACCGAGGCTGTCGAGCGTCTCGATGCCGTCGAGCTGATCGGGGGCGTCGTTGCCGTACATGATCAGGCTGCCGCCCACCGTCGTCAGGTCGGCGCCGGGCAGCCGGTCGTTGTCACCTTCGATGTCCGAGAGGCGCAGATCGTTGATGTCGGAAAAGGCGACGATCAAGTTGCCGCCGATGGTGGTCAGGGCGTCGAAGCCGTTGGCGCCCCCGCCGGGGTCGAACTTCATCGCGGTCGACACCGTGGTGCCCTTGTCGAACAGGTCGGTCAGCTTGTTGGCGGGGTCGATCTCGTCGGGGTCGAAGGGCTGGCCGTCGACGCGCAGCAGCTGGCCAAAGTTGAGGTCGCCCCCGATGGTGGTGAGGAGGTCGGCACCCTTGAAGCTGTCCATGTTCTGGCCGAGGAACGTGAGGTCGCCGCCGAGGGTCGTGAAGATGGTCAGGCCGTTCAGGTCCTCCATCGCGCCGTTGAAGGCCAACACCAGGTCACCGGTGATGGTCGTCAGCGACTGCATGCCGTCGAGGTCGACGAGGGCGTCGTTGCCGCCAGCGATGCCCTTGCCGAAGCGGTCGAAGTAGAGGCCGAGGAAGACGTTGCCGTTGATGACCGACAGGCCGTCGTCGTTGTCGTCGTTGTCGTTGTCGCCTTCGAGGCCGAGGAAGCTGGTGAGGCTCTCGTTCTCGATCACGAACAGGTTGCCGTTGATGGTCTTGATGTCGTCGAGGCCGGTGAAGCTCTCGAGCTCGGGGTTGAAGCCGACCATGACGTCGCCGACGATGTCGTTGAGGGCATCAAGGCCCGAAAAATCCTTCAGGTTGGGGTTGCCGGCGGCGACGATGTTGAAGTCGCTGTCGAAGTCGATGCCGATCGACAGGCCGGGGTTGAGCTTGTCGAAGCGCTGCTTGAAGGGCTCAGTGAGCTTCCCGCCGGTGTTCTTGATCTCCTCGAGCTTCTCGAGGCCGCTGAAGTTCAAGAGGCCGGTGTTGTAGATCTGGACCGAGCCGTCGATCGTGTCGAGGATCGGGAACGAGTTCTCGAGCGACGTCAACGCTGGCACGTCGCCGAGGATGAAGTTGCCGAAGCTGACGACCTTTTCGACGCCGTCGATGATGATGATTGCGTTTTTGATCACTTCGACTTTGGGCGCCGCCAGCTGAGTCAGCTTGGGGTTGTTGCGCATGGTCAGATCGCCCTCGAGGACCGCCAGCTCGGGGAGGTTGACGGTCAGCAGCTCGGGGTTGTCGATGGCCGCGAGGCCGGTGTCGATGCGCTGCAGGGCCGGCAGCTGCATGTTGGTCAGCGCAGCGTTGTTGATCGCCAGCAGGTAACCCTTGTTGATCGACGTCAAGGCGGCGAGGGCGCCAAGATCGACGATGTCGGTGCTGTCGTGGATGAGGATGGAGCCCTCGACGGCGTTGCAGCCGATGAGGGTGTCGAGCTCCTGCTGCGTATTGATGTCGACGTCGCCGACGAACTGCGCGCCGTTGGCGCCGCACCTGGCGTTGATGATCGGCGCGTCGTCGGGCGCGTCGTCAAAGGCGTTGTCGATGCGCCCCTGGCAGGTCAGCGGCTCACAGGCAGCGGCCAGCAACAGCACGGAAACGGGCAACACACGACGCGAGCGAAAAAGCATCGACGACCTCGATGAACGAACCAACGGGCGTCGAGTGTCCACCGGGCCCGGCAGCGTTGCAAGCCGGGGAGGACCCGCCGTTCGTCATCGTCGTGGGCGGGGTCACGGTCACGCCGAGCGACGGTGGACCCCCTGGTTCGGGGCGTTGGATCGGGTGTTGGATCGGGGCGTCGAATCGCGGTGGGAGCAAGACAACGCCCCCGCCGACGTCCCGCTGGAGCGTCGAGCGGAGGCGCGGCGCGCGCCGGAGCGCTGCTCGCTCAGCCGGCGAGAACGTACATGAAGACGAGCGGGGCCACGATGGTGGCGTCGGACTCGATGATGTACTTCGGTCCCTTCATTTCGAGCTTGCCCCACGTGATTTTTTCATTGGGAACAGCACCCGAATACGAACCATAAGAGGTCGTCGAATCGCTGATCTGACAGAAGTACGACCACTTCTTCACGTCACGCTCGAGATCTTGCACCAACATCGGCACCACGCAGATCGGGAAGTCGCCGGCGATGCCGCCGCCGATCTGGAAGAAGCCGATGTGGTGGGTCTTCTGGCGCTCGGTGTACCACTCGGCCAGGACCTGCATGTACTCGAGGCCGACCTTCACCGGTGTGTAGTTCTTCAGCAGGCCGCTGATGACGGCGCCGACGAACATGTTGCCGTTGGTCGAGTCTTCCCAGCCAGGCACGAACATCGGCAGGTTCTTTTCGGCGGCGGCCAGCAGCCACGAGTCCTTGGGGTCGATCTGGTAGTTCGCCTTGAGCACGCCCGACAACAGCAGCTGATAGAAATACTCGTGCGGGAAGTAGCGTTTCCCTTCTGCTTCGGCGGTCGTCCACAGCTTGTGCATGTGGCCTTCGATGACGCGCAGAGCCTCTTCTTCCGGAATACAGGTGTCGGTCACACGATTGAAGCCAGCATCGTAAAGTGCAACCTCATCGGCCGGCGACAGTCCACGATATTCGGGGACGCGCTTGTAATGGTTGTGGGCGACGAGGTTGTAGACGTCTTCTTCGAGGTTGGCGCCGGTGCAGCAGATGGCGCTGACCTTGTCTTGGCGAATCATCTCGGCGAGCGACACGCCCAGCTCGGCCGTCGACATGGCGCCGGCCATGGTCAGGAACATCTGGCCGCCGCTGTTGAGGTGGTCGACCCAGCCCTGCGCGGCGTCGACGACGGAGGCGGCGTTGAAGTGCCGGTAGTGGAGCTTCATGAAGTCGCGGATCATCGCGGGCGTGAACGTCGTCGTCGTCATCGTGACCTCCGGAGGTGAACGGCCGAGCGCGTGCCACGGCCGCCTGACGTCGTCAAAGGCGCTGCCGCCGGCTGCTCAGCGCAGGCGGCCGCCGACCACGGTGAAGACGGCGCTGTCGCCGAGCGCCGGCAACGTGGCCGTATCGGTCGTCGTCACAAAGGCCTGCACGCCGTGCTCGTCGATGCTGTCGAGCAGGCGCGCCGCCCGGCTCTTGTCGAGCTCGCCGGCGACGTCGTCGAGCAGCAGCAGCGGCCCCTGCCCGCGAACCTCGGTCAACAGCCGCACCGAGGCCAGCTTGAGGGCCAGCACGAGGGCCCGGGCCTCGCCCTGCGACGCCAGAAAGCGGGCCTTTTTGCCGGCCTTTTTGAGCACCACGTCGTCGTGCTGGGGCCCGCACAGCGTCGACTTCTTGCGGCGCTCGATGTCGCGGCCGCGGCGCAGGCGCTCTTCGAGCAGCCCCTCGAGCTCGCTGGCGCTGCGGCGCGTGACGTCGGCGTGGGCGCTGGCGCTGGCAGCGTTCGCGTCGTCGTCGTCTTCGGGCAACAGCCCCGAGGCGTAGGTCAGCTCGCTGGCGAGGGCGTCGCCGCCCAGCGCCCGGGCTTCGGCGACGAACACCGGCGCCCAGCGCGCGCAGGCCTCGGCCCGCAGGCGGGTCAGGTCGACGGCGGCGCTGATGAACGGCGGCGTGAACGCCGGGAGGGCGGCGGCGTCGGGGAGGGGGTCT
>JBKJNL010000890.1:0-8773 GCA_046593615.1 Myxococcota bacterium
CCTGCACCTTGGGCCGCGGCGACGACGTCGGCAGCGCGGGCATGGCCGTCTGCTGGTCCTCGACGGGAGCGGGCTGGACCTTCTGCGCCGCCGGCGCGCGGGCCGGCGTCGCAGCACCCGGAGCGGCCAGCGGGGCCGCGCGCTTGCTGCCCGCCTGGATGACCGGGGCCTGCCAGAGCTGGCTCTTCAGGTCGAGCTGACGCGTGCTGCGCACCACGGGCGCCGACGCCGCCAGCTCGGGGAACAGTGCCGCCATCGTCGCCGCGGTCTCGGTGGGGCGCAGGGCCAGGCGACAGGCGTCGGCGCTCTCGAGGAGCTCGCGCGCGAACTCCGCCGCCGTCTGCGGGCGCAGCGCGGGATCGCGCTCGAGGCTCTTGCGCATCAGCGCCTCGAGGGGTGCCGGGATGCCGAGCCGGGGATCGAGGCGCGGGATGCGCGCCGCGCGCATCTGCTCGAGGGTCTCGATGTCGGTGGCGCCGGCGAAGAGGCGGTCTCCGGTGAAGCTCTCGAACAGCAGGATGCCGACGTTGAAGAGGTCGCTGCGCTGGTCGAGGATTTTGCCGCGCGCCTGCTCCGGCGACATGTAGCCGAACTTGCCCTTGATGATGCCCATCTGCGTTTTGTTCGCCGACGCCTGCACCTTGGCGATGCCGAAGTCGGTGAGCTTGATGCGCCCGTCCCAGGTCACCAGCACGTTGTGCGGCGAGATGTCCCGGTGGATCAGCTTGAGCTGCACCCCTTTGTCGTCGCTGGCGGACCACGCGTAGTCGAGCGCGCGCAGCACGTCGCGCGCGGCCTGCACCGCCATGCCCATCGGGATGCGCGCCTTTTTCTGCGACGCCTCCCAGATGACATCCGACAGGTCTTTCCCGTCGGCGAACTCCATGACGATGTAGTACTCGCCGGCGTCGGTGTGGCAGAGGTCGAAGACCCGCACGACGCAGTCGTGGTCGAGGCAGGCGGCGACGCGGGCCTCCTCGACGAACATCTTCAAGATTTCTTTGTCGCGCGTGAAGTGCGGCAGGATCTTCTTCACCGCGTAGAAGGTCTCGCTGCCGTCTTCTTCGACGACGCGCGCGCGGAACACCTCGGCCATGCCGCCCGAGGCGTGGAGATTCAGGACCTCAAGCGCGGCAAGGTTCACCCGCTCAAGCTAGCGCGTCGGCGTTGCCCTCGTCGCGCTCATGACGGCCGCCAATCCGGGCGGAAGTTGACGCCACGACCGCGGGGTCGACACAGTCGTTTTCTCGAGGCGAGAGCCCGGCTGGAGCGTGTGCTCGTGGACGACAAGATCATCAGTTACCTGGACAGCGTGCTCGTGCGGTGGAACCGGATGAGCCTCGAGGGGCTGCAGAAGTCAGACGCCATCACGCTCGCGACGGCGCAGAGCTTCGCCAACAAGATCAACTACTTCGCCATCGTTCCGACGACGTTGCCCATCCCCGACGCCGCGGTCCGCGCCCACATGGCAAAGAACCTCAGCGTGCTGCGGTCGAGCTGCCGCACGATCAGCGTCGTCGTCGAGGGTCAGGGTCTCAAGCAGGCCGCTTTGCGCAGCATCGCGGCGTCGTTCCTGCTGCTCGGTGACCGCAACATGCACGTCTTTGGCTCGCTCGAAGCCGCCGTGAATTCGCTGAAGCTGCCCAACGCCGAGGCGCTGATCGAGGTCGCACGGCGTGAGGCCATGATCGTTTGAGGCCCGTGCGCACCAGCGCACCGGCCAATCAGACGCGGGCGAATCAGACGCGGGCGAATCAGACGCGGGCGAATCAGCCGCGGGCGATGGGTGCGTCCTGCCGCAACACGCACGCTGCTGCGTTGCTGACGCTGCCGACCGTGTAGAGCAACACGAGCGCGCCCGCGGGCACCTGCCCACTGGCGACGGCGTCGTCGAGGGCGGCGACGAACAGCACCGGCCCGACGTTGGCGAGCTTCGGGTGGATGTTGACCACTTTGGCCCTTGGCACGCCGAGCTGTGCGGCGATGAAGTCGGCGTACCATGCCGTCGGACAGTTGGCGGCGACGACATCGACGTCGCCGAGGCTGAGGCCCGCCTGCTGAAGGGCCGCGCTCGTGCAGCGATCGAGCATCTGCTCAGAGGCATCGCGCAGCGCCGTCGAAGCGGCCTTTGTCGTCTTCATGCGGATGGTGGCGACGCCGTCTTCGACCTCCATCGTCGACGTCACGGCGCCGCAGGTCTGGTGCGTCGATTGGATCGAGGCGCCGAGCACGCCCACGCCGTTGCCTGCGGCTGCCTCGACAACAACGGCGGCAGCGGCATCGCCGTTGCCCCAACCGAGCGTGTCGGCTTCGCGGTTGAGCCGCGAGTAGTTGCACGAGGTCACGACGAGAACGCGCTGGTACATCCCAGCGGCGATCAAGCCCGCGGCGTTGATCAAGCCGACGAGCCCGCCGCTGCAGGCGCTCTCGAGGTTGACGCACGGTCCAGAAAACCCGAGCCGCTGCGCGAGGAAGGGCGCGTTGCCGACGTCGACCTGATCGGGAAAAAACGCTGCGTCAAAGATGGCGTCGACGTCGCCGAGGCAGAGGCCGGCGGCGGCGAGGGCGCGGCGGGCAGCGTCTTCTTCGAGCTCGACGGTTCGTTGTCCGTCGGCCAGCCAGCGACGCTCGACGACGCCGCGAAAAGGATCCTTCAGGTGCGGCGTCATGGCGACATCGAACAGGTGGCGTTCGCCATCGGGCGACGGACGCCACAGCTTCGTCAGCACGCTCTCCTCGACGCGGCTCACCTGGTCGGGGAACTTCCGCCGAAAATGCCCGTTGTCGATGACCCGCTCCGGAACGCTGACGGCCAGGCTTCGGATGCGCACGGCGAGCGGCTTCATCCGTTGGCTCCCATTGCCCGCAGCGCCTCGATCCGTCTGATGAACGGCGACGGCACGTCGTTGTCGATGTGGACGTCGACGACGCTGGGGCCGTCGACGGCGAGGGCGGCCGCGAGCGCCGCGGCGATCTCGGTCTCGTTCCTGGCGGTGAAGCCGACCGCGCCCATGCCGCCTGCGATTGCCGCGAAGTCGCAGCGCGGGAAGCGCGCCTCGAGCGGTCGGTAGCCAAGCGCCCGCATGCCGTGCTCGGTGATGCCGTAGGCGGCGTCGTTGAGCACCACCCACGTCACCCGGGCGCCGTACTGCGCCGCGGTCGAGATCTCGTTGTTCATCAGCAGCGATCCGTCGCCGGTCAACACCACCGAGCGCCGGCCGGTGGCGATCGAGGCGCCGACGGCCCCGCAGACCTGGTGGCCCATCGACGCCCAGAAGCCGCTCATGCGGTAGCGCGGCGTGGCGAACCGCAGGTGATGCGTCGCCCAGGCGAACGAGCTGCCGGGCTCGGCAAAGAAAATCGCGTCGGTCGCGTCGACGACGTCACGCTGCAGGACGTGCATGAGCCGATCGGGGCGGACCAGGCCCGGCTCGCGCAGCGTGGGTGCTTCGTTGCGCGCGGGGCGGCGCCAGGCTGGCGGCATGGCCGCGGGCAGGCGCGCGCGCATCGCCTCACAAAAGGCGCCGACGTCAGCGACGATGGTGGTGATGGGGAGCGTCGGGTAGCCGACGTGGAACGCGCCGTCGTCGACGTCGACGTGCAGCACCCGGCCCGGCAGCAGCGTCGGATCCCAGATGCTGGAAAACTCACCCAGCCGCGAGCCCAGCACGACGACCGTCTGCGGCGCCACGGTTCTGATCATGTCGCGGACCGAGTCGTGGCCGCCGAAGCCGGTGACGCCGACGAACTGCGGGTGATCCTCGGGAAAGATGCCCTTGCCGTGGGGCGTGCACATGACGAGCGCACCCGTGTGCTCGGCCAGCGCCAGAATCTCGGCGGACGAATGACGGGCGCCGTGACCGACCCACAGCACCAGCGGACCGCGGGTCATCGCGGCGACGTCGTCGTCGTCGACCACCATCTGCATGCGGCGGGGCGGCTTCGCGACCCAGCGCAGCGGCTGCGCCGGAGCGCGCTGGGCAGCGAGGGGAAACGCGACGTGCGCGACGAAGCCGCCGCGGCGGCTGAAGCCCGTCGCGAGCCGCTGCACCAGCGCCGGCAGCTGATCAGGACTCTCGAGCGTCATGCTCAGGTCGCAGGCCGGTCTGACCAGCTCGACCGAGCTGCCGAGCACGGTCTCGGACATTTCCTGCACGGCACCTCGGCCCCGGTGCCCGACCGACGTCGCGCCGCTGACCACGAGCAGCCGCGCCCCCTCGACCCGGGCCGCGAACACGCCGTTGAGCGCATTCACCAGGCCCGGACCCGTCGTCGTGAACACCAGCGTCGGGCGGTCGGTGGCGTGCGAGGCCTCGAGGGCCATGAACGCCGCGCCGCCTTCGTGGCGGGCCGCGACGCAGCGGATGGAACCGCGGCCGAGCGCGTCGCACAGCGGAGCGATGGCGCCACCGACGAGGCCGAAGGCCCACTCGATGCCGAGGTCGGCGCAGGCGGCGACAAAGGCCTCGGCCAGACCCGCCGGCTTTGTGGCTGGTTCTGGTGCGGTCGGTTCTGGTGCGGCTGGCGGGCGCTGCAAGCGCGGCGCACTGTTGACATACGGGTCCAGGCCCGCGCGATCGCGATCGTCCCCCATCGTTCACTCCCGTAATTGTGTTGCGTGTTGACTCCCCCCGGAGTTGCTCAGCCCGCCGGCGGCGGACACTTGAAGACCGGGAAGCCATGCGCGGTCTGCGCCTGGATGCGTCCGCTCTTCACGACGTAGGTGTCGGCGCCGTCCGGAATGTCCACGCATTGGGTGGTAACCGAAAACAGCACGCGCACCATTTCAGCTCGATCGCCCAGGATTGTGACGATGACTTCTTGGTTCACCATCGGAATGGTGCCGCCCAGGAAGCCGCTGAGCTGCTGGAGCGCCGCCACGATGTTGTCGCGTCCCGAGATCACGCCCTGATCGCTGATGACGACGGCGTCTGCCGCGTAGTTGCAGCCGACGGCGGCCCAGTCCCCGGTGGCCAGGGCGGTCCGATGGCTCTCAAGGACCTCGGCGGCCGGTCGGTGGCGCTGGCTGCTGGGACACAATCCGCTGGCGGCGGCCTGGGCATTGGCGCCGGCGGCGAGCGTCAAAATCGCAAAGACGGCCGCATACATCATGTGTCGCATCGGTGCCTCCGATCGGACCCCATTGGCCCGACTGTCTCGAAAACAACCGTACTGCCCGGTCGGCCGGCGCCACGATGTGCATTGTTTCGGGACACCTTCCAGCTCTGACCGCTCCCTGACGCGTCCCAGTGTCTCTCGGAGATCGATCGGCCCAACCAGAGGCGCGGCCGACCGGCAGCCCATCGAGCGCCTGCTCTTGGCACCGATGACGTCGACGGCTAACGCGCCCCATGGCCAGAGCGACGGACCACGACGTCATCGTCCTCGGCGGAGGCATCAACGGCGTCGGCATCGCCCGCGACTGCGCGCGGCGCGGCCTGAAAGTCGTGCTGGTCGAGAAGAACGATCTCGCCAAGGGCGCCTCGGGGGCCAACACCGGCATGATCCACGGCGGCATCCGCTACCTGCTGTTCGATGTGCACACGACCAAGATGGCCTGCACCGACAGCGGGTTCATCCAGCGCATCGCGCCGCATCTGCTCTTTCGCATCCCCTTCATCGTCCCCGTCATGAAGCCCCACGGAAGAGGGTTCTTCTCGTCGATGATCGACCGCCTCTACCTCGAGGGCTCGGAGATTTTCTTCGAGGCCTACGACGAGTTCCAACCGCTCAAGCGCGGCAAGTCGCACACGCGCTTGAGCAAGGCCGAGGCGCTGGCCCTCGAGCCGGGGCTGACGCCCGACATCCTCGGTGCCGTGACGATGGACGAGTGGGGCATCGACCCGTTCCGGCTCGTCGTCGAAAACGCCGTCGACGCCGTCGAGCACGGTGCCACCATCTTGACCTGGCACGAGCTGACCGGCTTTCAAAAGGACAACACAGGCCGCGTCACCGGCGTCGACGTCGAAGACCGCATCACCGGCGAACGCAAGAGCCTGCAAGGCGCCGTCGTCGTCAACGCCACCGGCGCCTGGGGACCGCGCACCGCCGCCCTCGCCGGGGCCTGGTATCAATTGCGGCCCGGTAAGGGCGTGCACATCGTCTACAGTCATCGCATCAGCAACTTCGGTCTCGTGATGAATGGGGTCGATGGTCGCCAGATGTTTTTGATGCCCCATGAAAACGGCAGCATCGTCGGCACCACCGACGACGACTATTATGGTGATCTCGACAATCCGCGCGCGACCGAAGATGAAGTGAAATACATCTTGCAGGCGGCGCGGACGGTCCTGCCGGGCATCGACAACTACCGCATGAGCCGCACCTACGTCGGCGTGCGCCCGACGTTGTGGGCCTGGTCCAAGAACGAAGACCGCCTCAGCCGCGAGCACGAGTTCTACGACCACGCGACGCAAGGCGTGCCCGGGCTCATCTCGGTCGCCGGCGGCAAGCTCGCCGCCTACCGACAGCTCGCCGAGGAGGTCACCACCGAAATCGGCAAGCGCCTTGGCAACACCCAGCCGTGCACGACGCACGCGGCGCCCTTGCCCGGTGCCGAAGAGCCCCTCGACGTCGAAGGCTGGATCAAGGACCTGCCCAAGAAGCACCGGCTGTCGGTGTCGCGCATGGCCTACCGCCACGGCTCGCGCAGCAAGAAGATCCTCGCCCTCATCGACGACGACCCGCGGCTGGCCGTCGAGACCTGCGCCTGCGAGCCGGTGTGTGAGGCCGAGGTGCGCGCCAGCATCAAGAGCGAGCTGGTGCGGCGTCTCGTCGATGTGCGGCGGCGCACCCGCTTGTCGATGGGCGCCTGCGGCGGCACCCGTTGTCAGGCTCGTGCGAGCCAGCTGCTGCTCGAAGAGGCCGGCATCACGCCGCAAGAGCAGCTCGTCGAGCTGCAAGGCGCCATGACCGCGCGCTTCATCGGCAAGCGGCCGGTGCTCGAAGGCGCCAACCTCGCCACCGAAGAGCTCAACCAGATGATCCACTTCCTTGGCGCCAACCTGCGCCCGTCGTTCGACGCCGCCCGCGTCGCCTGCGACGACGAAGCCGGACGCCTCATCAGCCCGGCGCCCGCCGACGCCCCGCTGACGCGACCGACGTCGCTGCTGCAGGCGGCCGTCATCGTGCCCGCGCCCCTGCCCGAGGATCGCCGATGAGCGCCAGCACCGACGTCCTCGTCGTGGGCACCGGCGTCGCCGGCTTCGTCGCCGCCCTGCGCGCCCGCCACGAGGGCGCCAGCGTCGTCGTCGTCGGCAAGAGCAGCGGGGCGAGCGGGGCCTGGTCCGGCGCCGTCGACGTCGCCGACTCCCTCGCCAGCGCTGTCCCCGGCCCGGCGCTGTGGGGCCTGCACCGCGGCGGCGTCATCGACGACGCCATCACCGCCACCGCGGCGCGCCTGCCCCGCCATCCGTACGCGCGCCTCGGCGCCGGGCGACACGCTTCGGGTGCCGCACCTCGTCGCGTCAACGACGCCCTGCAGTTCCTCGTCGACGCGGTGCCGTCGCTCGGGCTGACCCGGCGCGACGACGGCCGAAACCACGTGCTGGCCACCCAGCTCGGCACCGTGAAGCGCACCGCCGCCGTGGGCCGCTCGCAGCTGCTTGACCTCGCAGAGCTGCCGCCCGGGTCCATCGTCGGCGTCGTCGAATGGTGCGACCTGGCCGGCTTCAACGCCCGGCCGGTCACCGAGATGCTGCGCTTCAGCTGCGGCCTCGGCGCCGGGCCCGACGGCGTGCCCGGCTTCGTCGACGTCATCGTGCCCCGTGTTGCGCCCCGCGTCGGCAACGGTGACGTGTTCCTGACGCTGGGCGAGATGGCCCGGGCCTTCGACGACGACGCTGTGCGGGCGCGCTTCCTCGATGCGCTGCAGGCGCGGCTCGTGGCGATGCAGGCTGTTGGCGCGGCGACGCCGACGCACCTCTTGATGCCGGCCTGCTTCGGCACGGCGCCGCCGTCGAACGAGGCGCTCGCCGCCGCATCCGAAAAGCTCGGCGGGCGTCCGCTGCGCGAGCTGTTGGCGTTGCCGCCGTCGAGCCCCGGCGATCGGCTGCTGCAGGCCTTGCGGGCGGCGGCCGTCGCCGCCGGCGTCGTCGTCAAAGACGGCGCCGTGCAAGCGCCGATCGTCAAAGACAAGCGCGTGGTCGGCGTCGACGTCGTCCGCGGACCCGAGCGCCAGCCGCTGTCGATGACGCAGGTGGTGTTGGCCACGGGGCGCTTCTTTGGCGGCGGCCTCGAGCGCAGCCACACCGCGCGCGAGACGCTCTTCGATTTGCCCGTCGTCACCGACGGCGTCCCGGTCGCCGACCAATTCATCGGCAGCCTCACCGGTGACGTCGTCGACGCCGACCACGCCATCTTCCGCGCCGGCCTCGCCGTTGACGAAGAGCTGCGGCCCCTCGCCGGTCGCCATGTGGCCCTCGACAACGTCACGTGCGCGGGCTCGATCATCGGCGGCTT
Source organism: Myxococcota bacterium (assembly GCA_046593615.1). Lineage (GTDB taxonomy): Bacteria > Myxococcota > UBA727 > UBA727 > VGSZ01 > VGSZ01. The sequence continues at coordinate 8,461 of JBKJNL010000890.1, forward strand.
CGATCCAACCCGCGACGGCGCCGCCCTCGGCGTGATTGTCTGGACATCGTGGCTGGCGGGCGCGCTCGCCGCGGCCGGGGCCCGCCGATGAAACCTTCTCTGTCGTCCGCCGTCGTCGTTGTTGTCGTCGCTCTGGGCCTGGGCGCCGGCTGCTTCCGGCTCGATCGCGCCGACGCCCTGCAACCCGGCAGCGTGCGCGGCGCAGCCCGCTTCGGCGACGACGACGTCGACGTCACGGCGTCGGTCACCGAAGCGGGCTGCGCCGCGCACGCTGCCGGGTTGCAGGGCGTCGGCGCGATCGAGCCGGAAGCAG
>JBKJNL010000936.1:0-3493 GCA_046593615.1 Myxococcota bacterium
CGGCCGAGGCGAGCAGGTTCTTGAGGTTCGCGAGGTTCATGGGGTGGCTCCTGGTTTGTCGCCGTGATTGGCGTCTGCAGGAGACAAATCCACGAGCGGTGCCAGCGGCCGTGGGCCGCTGCCGGCGCCGCATGGGGCCGCGGGTTGCTTCAGATCGACGTCGTCATCGGTGAGCCGGCGCACGCTTCTTCCGCTGTTTTCCACGGAAAGCGCGGCCGCGCCGCGGACACGGCTGTCGCGTCCGCCCAACGTCCGACCCCCGTCCGACCTGCGCACCCACCGCGAAGGGATCCTGAACCCCGCACAACGCGCCTCGGTGTTGCGGATTCTCGGCGTCGGCCGCGCTCGACCGACGTCAGCTGCCGCCAAGGGCCCGTCTTGTCGAAGCCGACGACAACGCCTACGCCAGCGCCGTTGTCGACGTCGCCGTCGTCGCAGGAGCCACCATGACCTCATCCGAAAGCCTGAAGACCCCGACCGCCCCGTGGGTTCGCATCCAAGACCTGGCGGGTCACATCGGCAAGACCGTCACCCTCAAGGGCTGGCTCGCCAACAAGCGCGGCTCGGGCAAGGTGCAGTTCCTCCACCTGCGTGACGGCTCGGGCTTCATCCAGTGCGTCATGGGCGCCCACGACGTCGACGCCGACACCTTTGAAAAGACCAAGCACCTCTCGCAAGAGGCCTCGGTCGAGGTCACCGGCCTCGTCAAGGCCGACGAGCGCGCCCCCTACTGCCAGATGGAATTGGGCGTCACCGGCATCGTCGTCGTCGGCGTGGCCCGCGAGTACCCGATCCAGAAGAAGGGCAAGGGCGGCGGCGACGACCACGATCCCGGCTTCTTGATGGACCACCGCCACCTGTGGATGCGCGAGCGGCGGCAGTGGCTGATCCTCCGGGTGCGGGCCACCATCATCAAGTCGATCCGCGACTACCTCGACGACCACGGGTTTCTGCTGGTCGACTCGCCGATCTTCACCGCCAACTCCTGCGAAGGCACGACGACGCTGTTCACCACCAAGTGGTTCGACGAGAGCGACGCCTACCTCTCGCAGTCGGGCCAGCTCTACCAGGAGGCCACCGCCCTCGCGTTCGGCAAGACCTACTGCTTCGGCCCGACCTTTCGCGCCGAGAAGTCCAAGACGCGTCGACACCTGAACGAGTTCTGGATGGTCGAGCCCGAGGCCGCCTTCATGGACATCTGGCAGGACATGGACCTGGCCGAGGACTTCCTGGCGACCATCGTGCAGAATGCGGTGACGAAGCACGAAAAAGAGATGCTCGACATCCTGCCGAACACGACCGAAGAAAAGACGTGGATGGAGAAGCACATCCAGCTTCTCAAGGGTGTGAAAGCGCCGTTTGTCCGCATGTCCTATGACGAAGCAGTCAAGCAGATCGAGGCCATCCGCGCCGAGACCAAGGACGCTGAAGCGCAGAAGCTGCTCGACATCCATTGGGGCATGGACTTCGGCTCACCGCACGAGACCGAGCTGACAAAGCGCTATGACAAGCCGATCATGGTGCATGGCTTTCCTGCCGCCGTGAAAGCTTTCTATATGAAGAAAGACCCGCTGCGACCCGAGGTGGCATTGGGCTTCGACGTGCTGGCGCCCGAGGGCTACGGCGAGATCATCGGCGGCGGCCAACGCGAGGACAACCTCGAGCTGCTCGAGAAAGAGGTCGAGCGCCACAAGCTCGATGTGTCGTCGCTCGGTTGGTACTTCGACCTGCGCAAATACGGCTCGGTGCCCCACGCCGGCTTCGGCCTCGGCGTCGAGCGCACCGTGTCGTGGGTGTGCGGCCTGCACCACGTGCGCGAGACCATCCCCTTCGCCCGCACCCTCGATCGCATCTGGCCTTGATGACGACGCCGTTGAACACGTCCCTGGACACGCCGTCGACGCCGCCCACGAACCCGTCGCCGCAGGAGCTGCTGAAGGGCCTGCAGCCCAAGCACTCCTTTGGCCAGAACTTCCTGGTCGACGAGCACCACCAGAACCGCATCGCCACCCTGGCGATTGCCTGCAGCAAGCCTTTGACGGGCCAGAAACCTCTCGTCGTCGAGCTGGGCCCCGGCCTCGGCGCCTTGACCGGCCGCCTGCTCGAGCAGGGCGCGCAGGTCATCGCCGTCGAGCGCGACCGCGACCTCGTGCCGTTGTTGAAGAAGCGCTTCGAGCAGCAGACCGCGGCCCGCGATGACGGCGCGACGCCGCAGCTGACCATCGTCGAAGACAACGCGCTGACCTGGCCGCTCACCGTCGAAAACGGCGTCACCGACGGCTTCGCCCTCGTCGGCAACCTGCCGTACCACCATGCCGCCGACCTCTGCATGCGCTGCGTGGAGAGCCTCGCCGAGAAGCCCACCGCCGTGCTGCCGCGGCGCATCGGCGGCGGCCTGTTCTTGATCCAGCTCGAGGTCGCCGAGCGCATCGCCTCGGGACCGGGCAGCAAGGACTACGGCGTCTTGAGCGTGCTCTTGCAGTCGCGCTTCACGATCAGCCTGGCCCACAAGGTGCCGCGCGGCGCCTTCTGGCCCGTGCCCGACGTCGACGGCGGCGTCATCGCCCTGCGGCCCCACGATCGCGTCGATCCGGCGCTGCCCTTCGAGCAGCTGCGCACCGTGGTGCGGGCCGCCTTTCAGCAGCGCCGCAAGACCCTGCGAAACGCCTTGCTGGCCAACATCAAGGACCACGACGTCGACGCCGCCCTGGCCGCGGCGGCCATCGATCCAAAGACCCGGGCCGAGCAGGTCGACGTCGACGGCTTCGTGCGGCTGGCAAAGGCGATGTTTCAGCATTGATCCGCAAGACCGCGTGCGGTCGCTCGTGCGCTGCGGATCCCGCTGCCTGACAGGGTGCAGCTTGGCGGTTGACCCGGACGTCGTCACAACCAATACCGATCGTTGATCGCTCGTTCGACGGTTCTCCCGCGAGCTTGACGCAGGGGGAGCCAGAAACGATGAGACGCCGGTTCACCTGCACGACCACGTCGCCCCGCGTCTCGCTCCAGCGGATGCGCTCGCATGGTTGACGGCACGCTCCAACACGACGCCTGCGTCGACGCCTGGCTTGAGCGGCTCGGCCCGGACGCGCCGCTCGACACCATGCTCGATGCCGGCGACGCGATGCTCGGCACCGTGTGGGATCGCACCGAGACCATCCTGGGCGTCATCACCCTCACCGCCATCGCCGAGCGGGTGTTGCACAACGCCAGCGAGCGCTTCTCGCTGCTCGCGCCCGTGCGGGTCGATGGAGCGCGCGGCATCCGGCTCGTCGTTCTGCAAGATCTCGTCGACGCCAGGCACCGTGCCGAGCTGCGCGACGCGATCCGGTACCTGCTCATCGAGCTGCTCACGGTGCTCGGCAACCTGACCGCCGGCATCCTCACCCCAGACCTGCACGCCGAGATCAACCGGGCCCGCCCGAAGCAAACGCGGAAGCCGAAGCCGCCGCAAAAGCCGCCGCAAAAGCCGCCGCAAAAGCCGCCGCAAAAG
>JBKJNL010000974.1:0-4091 GCA_046593615.1 Myxococcota bacterium
GTCGGTGTCGTCGGCGTTCGCGCTGCTGAACGTCATCCCGGCGCTGATCATGATCGTGGCCATGCCGCTGCCGCTCTACGTGCACTGGCAGTGGTTCCGCTCGTACAACGTCGCCGGTTGGTTCCAGAAGCTGCTGCTGGCCTGCGCCATCCTCGGCGTGCTGCTCGGCCTGCTCAGCGCGGTGACCACGGTGCTCGCGGCGGTCAACACCATGCGGGGTGGCAGCAGCGGCGTCGTCGTGCCGAACGTGCCCGGCGTCGACGGCGTGCCGGGGGTCGACGTCGTCGATGGCGACCCGAAGGATCCGAAAGCTCCGAAAGACCCGAGCGACCCGAAAGATCCAAAGGACCCGACCGGCGGCCCGAAAGACCCGACCCCGAAGGATCCGAGCCCGAGGGATCCGGTCCCGGTCATCAAGGATCCGGTCATCAAGGATCCGGTCAGGCCGAAGGATCCGACGCCGACCACCAACGCCGCCAACACCGCCAACTTCGGTGAGTACTTGGCCAAGCGCACCGCCATCGAAGCCGCGCTCGAGAAGGACCCCACGCTCATCCTCGAGAAGCGCATCGCCAAGCTGTACGAGCGGCTCGCGCAAGACACCTACGACGCCGAGGTCAAAGCCGAGGTCGAAGTGCTGGGCAAGCGGCGCCAGCGTGACCCCGGCAAGCGGGCCTTTCTCGAGCGCGTCAAGGCCGTCACCGTCTACCAGGACACCTGGGAGACCGTGAACGAGCTCCACAAGGCGCTGAAGCTGCCCTGACCCGCGGTCAAGCCCACGGGTTTCGCTGCGGCCCCTTTCGCCGGTGTTCCGGGCCCGGCACGGTCCGCCGATGCAGCGCTCTTTTGCGGTCGTCGTCGCCCTGTTCCTGCCCGCGCTGGGCGCCTGCCCCGCGGCCGTCGATGGCGGCGCCGGCCAGGCCAACGAAGGGGAGGGCGAAGCCAACGAAGGCGAGGGCGAAGGCGGCGTGGTCCCCGCCGGCGTCGACGAGGTCGAGCCCAACGACGGCGCCGTCGTCACCGACGTCGACCCCATCGCTGTCGGCGAGCGCGTCGGCGGCGCCTTGCAGGTGGCCGGCGACATCGACCTGTTTCGCGTCGAGACCACGCCCGGCCTCGCCTACCGCGTGACCCTCGAGGTGCCGGCGGGCTCGACCCTCGACGGGCACCTGACCGTGCTCGACGGCGGTCGGGGCGGCGACGCAGCCGGCCTCGACTACGTGCGCCTGGGCGCCGGACCCGCCGGTGGTGGCGCGCTGCTCGACTTCTTTGCCATGGGCCAGGGCGGCCACATCATCGCCGTGCGCGACGCCCGCGACCTGCTCGGCGATGCCCAGGGCGGACCGGAGGCCACCTACGTGCTGACGGTGTCGACGTTGTCGGTGCCGACGCCGACGCTGGCGTTTCCGGCCAGCATCGATGGCGCCTTGCCGGCAAGCTCATCGGTCAACCTCTACGCCTTTGACGCCACCACCGGCAGCGACGTCGTCATCGCCCTCGACGCCGACGGCGACCTCGACGCGCGGCTGTTCGTCTACAACGCCGGCGACGCCGACTGGGTCGCCCGGAACGACGACGGACCCGACGGCGCCGACCCCTTGATCGACGCACCGCTCTTTTCCGGCGGACCCTCGCTGCTGGTCGTCGAAGCCGTCGCCGAGGGCGCCAGCGACCTCGGCTATCACCTGACCACCTCGGGCAACGGCGGCTGACCGCTTGCCTGACGTGTCGGCGCCGGCGCGGACCACCCGCCATCGGCCGCGAGGTGTCGACGGGGACGTCATCGTCTTTGATGAACCGGTAGCGCGCCTCGGGTGGTCGGTCATCGGATCAGACCGCGATGTGCTGCACTTTCATTTGAGCAGATTCTGCGATTTTGCAAGACGATGTTTGACGCTGTCGGGATCGTTCATCTCGTCCAGGATCGCGGCGACGGCCTGACGCAGCCGCTCGGTCTCCGAGGCCGCGACGTCCTTGTCGTCGGCCGCGGCGGGGTCGACGTGGAACAGCGGCCCGAAGCGCAGCCGCACCGGCATCGGCAGCGCGATCGGGAGCCAGATGCCGACGTCAGGACCGCCGAGCTGCTGGAGGTTGAACAGGCACGGCACGACCCAGCGCGACCCGACGATGCCGGCGGGGACGATGGGCACGCCGGCCTGGGCCGCCAGGCGCACGGCGCCCGGCCGGAAGGCCTTGAGCCCGCCGGCGTCGAACCAGTTGTTGATGTTTCCTTCTGGAAAAATAACGCACATGTTGCCGGATTCCAGCAGGCCTTGAAGAACCGTCATCGTGCTTTTCACACCTGCATCATCGCCGCTCCTGCCCATGCTGGTCTTGACGGTGTGCACGACGCCGAGGCGGGAAAACACGGGACCCAGCAGCGGGATCTGCTCGACGCCGTCAAAGGCCAGGAAGTGCAGCTCTCGGGGCATGCCGGCGCCGACGAAGAACGGGTCCGACATGTTCTGGTGCCGCGGGCACAACAGCGCGCCGCCGCTCGCCGGGATGTGCTCGACGCCGCTGACCTCGAAGCGGTTGTAGAGGCGCAAAAAGGCGCCGATCTTTTTGTGCAACGAGCGGTAGAGGTCGAGGTCGACGGCCACAGGTACCTCGACACAGCGGTCGGATCGGGGAAGTCGACAGCCTACGCCCCCGTCGTCGTCGCCGCTGGCGGGACCGACGGCGAAGCGGCCCGACGTCATGGATCCCGTGAATCGAACCGCCGTGCGAGCCGTCGCTGGCGACCATGACGATCATCACCCCCGCGGCCCGCACCTCTCTTGGCAGTGTCGTTGCCGGCGTTGCCGTCGTCGCTGTCGTCGCTGTCGTCGCCTGGCGCGGCGAAGGTCAACCGGCGCAGGAGGCGCAGACCAGGGGCCACGTCGACGCCGCGGGTGACTTCGTGGGCGTCGGCTTGGCGAACGCAAAAGGCGACGATGTCAAAGCCCGCCGCGATCGCAGCGAGCACCTGGCCCGGCTCGAGGCCTCGGATGAGCTGAGCCGCCAGCTGGCTGGCGCTGTGCTCGAAGACGGCCGCAGCGTCGCCGGCGCCGTGGGCACCGCCCGAGTCGATGACATCGTCAAGGCCGCGCGCGTCGTCGACATCACGCGCTACGTCAGCGACGGCACCGTCGAGGTCACCGGCCGCCTGCCCCGGTGGCGCGTCGACGCGGCGCTCGCCCCCCTTCGCCTGCGTTGAGCTTCAGCGAGCCGGCGGCGCGCACAAGAAGCGTCCCATGTCTTCGCGCTCGACCGTGGGCCGCGGGCCGAAGTCGCGGCGGGTCATCTCGAGCATGAAGGTCATGGCCACGGCCTCGAGCCGCTGGTCGCCGTCGTGGGTGCTGTTCCAGGTGCGGCAGAGGTACTCGGCGTGCTTCTTTCGCGTTGGCCGCTCTTCTTTGACGGAGTTGTTCATCATGAACTTCCGCCAGCGGGCCGTCTTGTAGAGGTGCGCGACGTAGCGCGGCTTCTGCCAGCTCAAGGGCGGCGCGCCCTCGCGCATCAGGTCGACGACGTCGCCCGAGGCCAGCTCACCGGCGAGGACGAACCAGCCATCGTGGCGGCTCGGGTTCGCCGAGAACATGCGCCACAGCTGATCGATGCCGATGGCGCGGGCCGCGATCGTCACCGGCAACGGCGGCTTGACCTCGAAGACCTTGAGCACGTTCAAGCCCAGCTGCGTGGCGATGACGAGACCGATGAAGCCCGCGGCCACGATCGAGACGCGCGGCGCCGGAGCCGAGCGCCGCTCGGGAGCGACGTCGCAGCTCTGCAGCGTCGACAGCGGACGGCGCGCCCAGGCGCTGGCCGGCAAGACCGCCAGCCAGGCCGCCATGCACACCGGTGAGAAGAGCCCGAGGTACATCGACGCCGCCAACCCGATGTGCAGGCCCCACATCGCGGCCACCAGGCCGGTGCGCACCCGGCCCATCGCCCAGGGCAGCAGCAGCAGCACCGCCGACACCTCGATGAGCAGCGTGCCGAATGTCAGCGGCCAGCTCAGCCAGGCGAAGTGATCGCGGATGACGTGGCCGAGCACCGTCGTGTGCTGGTCGATGTGCAGGGCCTGCAAGACCGCGGTGCCGTTCCAC
>JBKJNL010000983.1:0-10153 GCA_046593615.1 Myxococcota bacterium
GCCTCGTTGTCGCCGCAGCGCGAGGTGCGTCTGCGGGCCGTGCGCGTGTTGGCAAAGGCCGGGGACGTGATCGCGGCGACGAACCTCGCCGAAGAGCTGCTCGAGGTGGATTCGCGCGACCAGCACGCGCTGCAGGCGCTGGTCATTCTGCACGAGAAGTCCGAGCGCTGGAACGACGCCGCCCGCGTCGGCGAGACGCTCTTGCGCCTGAAGCCCGACGACAGCGAGCTGCAGAAGCGCGTGAAGAAGATCGTCGAGAACGCCCGCCGCCCACCGGGCACAGCGGCGACGCGCATCCCGTCGGGTCGCTGGTCGCTGACGCGCGGCTGACCTCGCATCGGTCGCGACAGCAGCGACGCCGGCGGCGACGACGAGGTCGTCCGACCAGACCGGCCTATTCCTTGTCGAACAGATCGTTGACGGTGGCCGCGGCCACGCGGTCGACGGCGCCGTCGAGCCAGCCGTCTTTTTTCACCAGGCCGGTGCACGAGCCCTCGACGGTGACGGTGACGTCGGCGGAGTGCGCGCTGCGATCCTTCTGATCGTCGAGGTCGACAAAGGTGCGCGTGCGCAGCTTCACCGACGAATAGAACGGGGTCCAACGGCCGCTCATCTCTTCGAGGGTCAGCGTCAGCCGGCGCCGGGCGACGGGGTTGTCGACGAAGCCCGAGACGCCGCGCGCGGCGAGCCCGGCCGTGATCCGCTCACGCAGCTGGCCGCCGAGCTCGTTCTCGTTGCTGCGCACGCTGATCGACAACCCGTTGAGGTTCGGCACCTTCATGAAGCTCGTGCGCGTCGCCTTTGCTTCGTCGTGCCACTCGCAGGTCTCGTGGTGGAAGATCCCGAGCGTTGGCAGCAGCGACAGCACCAGCAGCAGGGTGACGACGACGAAGAACACGCGGCCGAGGATCTTCATGGGGCCACGCTACCCGCATTTGCCCCGCCGGCGCGGTTGGATTCCAAAGTCCATCAGCGATCGAGGCGGACCTCGCCGACCTTGCGCAGGAACTCTTCGTAGGGCCCCTGGAAGTCGTCGATGCCGTGCTTGCTCATGGCCAGCACGCGCGTGGCTGCGTCGGCGACGAGGTCGCGGTCGTGGGTGACAAAGATGACGGTGCCGTCGTAGCGCTTGATGGCATCGCGCAAGGCCGAGATCGACTCGAGATCGAGATGGTTCGTCGGCTCGTCGAGGATCAAGAAGTTGTGCTTCAAGAGCATGAGCTTCGCGAACAACATGCGCGCGGTCTCGCCGCCCGACAGCACGTGGGTCAGCTTCAAGCCTTCGTCGCCCGAGAACAGCATGCGGCCGAGCAGCGAGCGGATGCTCTCTTTGTTGGCCCGCTCGGCGGGCGTGGGCGGCTCGTCGAGGGAGTAGAGCCACTCCCACAAGGGGATGTTCGGCGGGATGCCGTGGCTGTGGTCTTGCGGGAAGTAGCCGGTGCGCACCTCGTGGCCGCCGTGCACCGAGCCTGAGTCGGGGGCGAGCTCGCCGAGGATCATGCGCACCAGCGAGGTCTTGCCGATGCCCGAGGGCCCGATGATGGCCAGCTTGTCGCCCTTCATCAGGTTGAGGTTGAAGTCTTTGACGATCTGGACGCTGCCTTTTTTGTCGTCTTGGAACGTCTTGGAGATCTTCTCGAGGCGCACCACGGTCTTGCCCGAGGGCCGGCCGCCGGTCTCGAACTTGATGAACGGCCGCTGGATGTTCGACTTCTTCAGGTTCTCGCCCTGCAGCTTGTCGATTTCTTTTTTGCGCGACTGCACCTGCGAGGCGCGCGTGCCGGCGCCGAAGCGGGCGATGAAGTCGCGCAGCTGGGCGACCTTCTTTTGCTTGTCGGCGTTCTCGCCTTCGACGCGGCCGCGGACCTCGCTCTTGGCGAGCACCATGTCGTCGTAGTTGCCGGTGTAGGTGATGATGGTCTCGTAATCGATGTCGGCGACGTGGGTGGCCACGGCGTTCAAGAAGTGCCGGTCGTGGCTGATGACGACGAGGGTGCCCTCGTAGTTCAGCAAGAAGTCTTCGAGCCAGCGGATCGAGTCGAGGTCCAGGTGATTGGTCGGCTCGTCGAGCAGCAGGCACTCGGGCTTGCCGAACAAGGCCTGGGCCAACAGCACGCGCAGCTTGAGCCCGCCGCTGAGCTCTTTCATCGGGCCGTCGTGGTGCATCGAGGGGATGCCCAGGCCATCGAGCAGCTTGGCGGCTTCGGCGTCGGCCATGTAGCCGTCTTCTTCGCCGACGACGGTCTCGAGGTCGCCGAGCTTCATGCCCATGTCGTCGGTGAGCTCTTCGCCCTTGTCGAGGCGAGCCAGGATGTCGTTCTTCTCAGACACCGCCGCCCACAGGCGCTTGTTGCCCATCATGACGACGTCGAGGACGCGGAAGTCTTCGTAGGCGTGCTGGTTCTGGCGCAGGATCGACGTCTTCTTTGGCCGCGAGACCGAGCCCTTCTGCGGGTCGGCGTCGCCGGCCAGGAACTTCATGAAGGTCGACTTGCCGGCGCCGTTGGGACCCGTCAGGGCGAAGCGCCGCCCGGGCGGGAACGAGACGCTGACGTTCTCGAAGAGGGCTTTGCCGCCGTAGACCTGGGTGACGTCGATGACCTGAAGCATGCCCGTTGCCTAGCTGACGGTGGGCAGCGCGGCAAAGCCAAATTCTCATCGAGCCCGACCTCTGAATGAGCCACCATCTGGGCCTTTCAGGAGATGCGTCTGTGTGCTTCAGGTCCGCGCAATACCCAGCGGTTGTTTCCGTCTTTGCCTGATGACCATGCAGGCAGCGCGTGACGGAGACCGCGCCATTTGCCGCGGATCTCTGCTGCTGAAATCAGTAGAGTGACTGCCAGCTCAACTTGATTTTGGTCCGGCCGCCGCCTTGCCAACTCTGTGACAAGAACGATGCGGTGATTCCCTCGGCGCCGGCGCGGCCGAGCAGCCGCTCAAAGAAGCCCATGGTCTGCCAGGCCGCGGCTTCTTCGGCGGGCATGCCCATGCCGTAGCCGATGACGAGCTCAGCTTCGTCGTCGAGCAGCGTCGGGATCTGCAGGGCTTCGAAGTCGAAGTACGTCGCGCGCAGCACGCGAAAGCGGTTGAGTGTTTCGACGGGGTCGTTCGGCGCCAGCAAGATGGGCTGGTCGGTGCAGAGCTGGTCCACCGAGGCCTGCCCCCACAGGCGAACCATGTCGAGCTGGCCGTGAGCCAGCTCTTCGAGGATCGCGTTGCCCAGGCGCTCAAAGGTGCTCATCGGGTACCAGGCCGCCGGGTCGACGCGAGCCGCGAGCAACGGGCGATCTTCTTCGACGAGGTGGCGGCGCCAGTCGATCTCTTTGTGAGAGCGCAGCATGCGCACGTAGTCGGCGAACAGGACTCCCTTGACGTGCGGCACGGCGCCGATGGTAGGCAAGCCACGGCGACCCCGCCAGTGTTCCAGCCCGTTCCGGGCACGGTCCGGGCACGGTCCGGGCACGGTCCGGGCACGTTCAGGGCACGTTCGCGACAACACGCTCAGCGCCAGACGCCCAGGGCCGCCGCCGCCGCGCGGAAGTCATCGGGCAGGGGTGCTTCGATGTCGACGACGGCTTTGTCGGCGCCGGGGTGGACGAAGCGCAGGCGAGCCGCGTGCAGCAGCAGGCGCGGCGAGGAGCACAGCACGAGCCCGTCGCGCGCGGCGTCGCGCACATAGACGCGCTCGCCGACGATGGGGTGGCCGGCCTCGGCCAGCTGGATGCGCAGCTGGTGGGTGCGGCCGCTGACGAGGCGGGCCGTGCCGAGCGAGAGCGCGCCGCGCCCCCCCTCGACGCTGGCGAAGCCGATGACGTCGACGATGTCGCACGAGGCCGCTTTGCCAGCCTTGCCGCCTGCGACGGCGGTGCCGGGGAGCGCGCTGCCGCGCAGGCCGTCGCCGCGATCGCGCACCAGCACGCTGTCGAGGCGGCCGCAGGCGACGGTGCCGTGGCCGACGAAGCAATAGCGGCGCTCGATGCCACCGGCCCGCAGCTGCTTCTGCAGGCGCGACACCGTGCGGGCGTCGTCGGCAAGAATGAGCAACCCGGAGGTTGCGCGATCGATCCGGTGCACCAGCTTCTTCTGGAGCGCCGCGGCCACCTCTTCGCTGGTGGGGCCGCTCTGTTTGTCGACGACGACGACGCGGTCGGCGTCGTAGACGACAGCGGTCACGACGGCTTCGTCGTCGGGGAAGCATTCGTCGGAGAAGCAGTCGTCGGAGAAACAGTCGTCGGAGAAACAGCAGCGGCGCGCAGTCCTCTGTGCAGGGCGGCGTCGAGGGCGCTGGCGAACTTCTGCTTGTCGCGCGGCGAGAATGCCGGCGGACCGCCGGTCAGCACGCCGGTGTCGCGCACGTCGGCCATGAAGTCGCGCACCGACAGGCGCTCGCCGATGTTGTCGTCGTCGAACACCACGCCGCGCGGATCGATGGTCACGACGCCGTTTGGCACCAGGCGGGCCGCCAGCGGGATGTCGGCGGTGACGGCCACGTCGCCCGTCACGGCGTGCTCGACGATGTGGTCGTCGGCGACGTCGGGGCCGCCCTTGACCTGCACCATCGACACCAGCTCGCTCCTGGGGATGTGCATCGCCTTGTTGGCCACGAGCGTCACGGCCACGCGGGTCCGCTCGGCGGCGCGAAAGACCACGTCTTTGACCTCGCGGGGACAGGCGTCGGCGTCGATCCAGATGCGCATGACCTGCGGCCTATCATGTCGGCGCCCATCAGCGCGGGACGTCGCCGACGTCGTCTTCGGTGCCTCGGGTGTGGTCGGGTCCCGTGCTGCCTACGTCGGGGCGCCCCGAGGGCCGGTGCCCCGGCAGCACGTAGATGAACGGCTGGCCCCAGGGATCGAGCGGCAGCTCTTCCATCATCGCCCGCCCGCTCGTCGGCCGGACCAGAGCAGAAATACCCTCCGATACCGACGGATATCTTCCATATCGAAGGTGGTACATCTCGAGCGCTTTCTCGATCTCCCGGGCCTGCTGCAAGGCGATGTCTCGGCGGGCGTCTTCGCCCGTGCCGATGACCGCCACGCCGATGGCGGCGGTCACGAGCCCGATCAAGGTGATGACCACCATGATCTCGAGCAGGCTCATGGCCCGGGCCAGAGCGGCCCTGGAGCGGCTGGAGCGGGGAACCCGGGGACCCCGCTCCGGGGCCACTCGGGCCCAGGCACCGGGGAGGCGCTGCCGACGAACGGCAGCGGGGGACGAACAAAGACGAACGATGGACATGGGCGGCTCCTGTGCAGCCGACAACGGCGACGCAGCAGGGGCGATTTCACTGACGGGTCGATTGCCACATCGACGCATGATTCTTGTCTTTTTGTCAGGTCGGCAGGCCGCGCTCCCATCGCGAAGCCACCATCGCCGCACGACCGAGACGCGACGACACCGTGGCGACGTCAGCGGGCTTCGATGCCCGCCAGGGCTTGATCGACGCGGCGGTCGAGCTCCTCGAGGAAGCTCGCGTACTCGGGCGGCGGCGCCTCGTCGTTCTTCTTCACCAGGCGCGACAGGCCCGAGACGGCGTTCTTGACGACGCGCTGGTCGATGCCCTGCCAGGCGGTGTCGAGGGCCTTGCGCAGTCGCTGGGCGTCGTCTCGGCGGCCGGCGCGGTCGTCGTCGTCGCGCAGCAGGCCGAGGCGCAGCTGGCGATCGAGGGTGTGGCCGAGGGCCAGCGTGCGGCCGACGGCGAGACCGAGGTCGCGGGCCAACAAGAAGGGCAGCAGCGGCCGCAGAATCTTGCGCACCGGAAAGAGCACCACGTTCTTCAGCATGCGAAACGGCAGCCCGGCCCACCAGCCGTCGTCGTAGAGCGCGTGCACGTCGCCGACCGCGAACCGCCGCCCGTGTCGCCGCAGGATCGACTTCGCCAGCTGCCGTCGCGACATCGACGCCAACCAATCATCGAGCAGGGGGATCGGCACGAAGCGGGCGGCACCGACGGCGACGGCCGCGCCGCCGTGCACGAGGTGATCGTTCAACCGGGGTAGTGGCGCAGCCATGGGTCCGTTGTGGGCGCGCCACCGGCAAGCGGCAACGGGTCGCTGTTCGCTGTCTCGCGCGCGGCTCGTGCGCGGCTCGTGCGTGCGTGGCTCGTGCCTCTCGCGCGCAGCAGCAGCGAACAAAGCGGGAGTGGCGCGATGCTCCCGCTCGTTGGCCAACACCTGACCCCGCGCAGGCATCGAGCAAGGAGTTGGAGTGCAGCTTGCGCACGCGCAGTTTTCGCAGCCCCGTGGCCGCGCGCGATCCGACGCGAGACCCGGCGCGACGACGACGATGGCGTCGGAATTTCCTTGCAACCATCGCGCAGCGACCGCATCACTGAGAAGTCCATGATCTGGCTCCGGCTGCTCACCACGTGCTTCGTGATCCTGTGCCCCCCACAGTCGGGCACACGTTTGACGACCGTCGCCGAGCGGGCCGAAGAACACACCGAAGCGGCCACGGCCGTCGACGTCCGCGAAATCCTCGGTCACCGGCAGGTGGTCCAGCCGCCCCGCCCGGCCCTGCCCGTTCGCCTCGCCCGCCGCTCCACGACGGCCCCGGCACCGCGTCGTCTGGCGCGCCGCTTCTCCGGCCGCTTCTCTGGCCGCTTCTCTGACTCCCGGCGCGTGCCCCGTCGGCTCCTCTACGCCGACGACGCCGACGACGACGACCCAGCCCGGAACGTCTGACGCCCGCGATCGGCGCGAGCACAGGCATGTGTCACCGCTTGGGGATCGACGCTGATCGATCCTGCTCAAAGCACCGATCCCTGATCGGTGAAGCGGTGCCACACGTGCGGCGGCTCATTGCACCTCGCGCCCCCGCACCGGGCCCGCGTCGGACCTCCCACTTCTCCGTCAATCGTCGATGACGTCGCTGTCGTCGCGTCGACGGCATCTCCCCTGCGTTTGTTGCTGCTCCTGTCGGAGGCCTCCGTGCTCTCTCTGTCTGTCGTCGTGCCGCGGTCAGCGCGCCACCTGTCTTTGGTCGTTTCCCCCGCACGCGGCTCGCGGAGCGCCGCATGAAGCCCTCGTTCTTTGGTTACCCGCGCCAGGATCTCGTGGCCGGCGCCGTGGTCTTTCTCGTCGCGCTGCCCCTGTGCCTCGGCATCGCCGTCGCTTGCGGCGTGCCGCCGGTGGCGGGCCTCGTCGCCGGCATCGTGGGCGGCCTGGTGGTGCCGCTCATCAGCCGCTCGCCCCTGTCGGTGAGCGGACCCGCCGCCGGCCTGACCTCGATCGTCATCCTCGAGCTCGAGAAGCTCGGTGGCCTGCAGACCTTTGTCGCCGCGGTCGTCGTCGCCGGCGGGCTGCAGGTGCTGCTGGGCGTGCTGCGCACCGGCCGCTACTCGGCGCTCGTGCCCTCGTCGGCCATCAAGGGCATGCTCGCGGCCATCGGCATCACCATCGTGCTCAAACAGCTGCCGGTGGCCTTTGGCGCCAGCGGCGGCTTCCGGGTGATTCCCCACGAGTGGCACCCCGCGGCCATCGCCCTCGCCGTCGCCTCCGTCGTGATCCTGCTCGTGTGGCCCAAGACGCCGCTGAAGAAGATCACGTTCCTGCCGGCCGCCCTCGTCGTCGTCGTGCTCTGCACCGTCGTCGCCCGCGCCCTCGAAGGCACGAGCTGGGCGCTGTTGCCCGATGACTATGTCGTCGTCCCCGCCGGCGGTGTGCAGGGCCTGTGGGCCGCCCTCGTGCATCCGGTGCCGTCGGCGTTTCTCCGCGCCGATGTGTGGATTGCCGGCGCCACCATCGCCATCGTCGCCAGCATCGAAACGCTGCTCTCGGTGCAGGCCGTCGACCGCCTCGACCCGCTGCAGCGCCGCAGCCCGCCCGATCGCGAGCTCGTCGCCCAGGGCGTCGCCAACACCATCTCTGGCCTGCTGGGCGGCCTGCCCCTGACCGCCGTCATCGTCCGAAGCGGCGCCAACGTCGCCGCCGGTGGCCGCGAGCGCCTGTCGGCGTTCTTCCACGCCTGCCTGCTGCTGGTCGCCGTCATCGTCGGAGGACCGCTCTTGAACCGCATCCCGTTGGCCTGCCTGGCCGCGGTGCTCATCGTCGTCGGCATCAACCTCGCGAAGCCCTCGTTGTTCGTGCAGCAGGTCAAGCTCGGGTGGAGCCAGCTCGTGCCGTTTCTGGCCACCATCGTGGCGGTGCTGGCCCTCGACCTCTTGAAGGGCGTCATCATCGGCGTCGTCGTCGCCCTCGTGTTCGCGCTGCGTCAGAACAACGCCGGCGCCATCGAGAAGAGCACCGACGAAGACGGCACCATCCGCCTGCGCTTCAAGCGCGACGCGACGTTCCTCACCAAGCCGCTGTTGTTGAAGGAGCTCGAAGACATCGGCGAGGGCGGCAACGTCGTCATCGACGCCGGCGGCGAATACGTCGACCTCGATGCCAAAGAAGTCCTCGCCCAATTCGTCGTCGACGCCCCCGGCCGATCGATCCAGGCCCGGGTGGTCGGCGTCGATCTGCCGTCGCCGTCCGCGGGAGCGCACTGATGCACGACGCCCACTCTCCGCACGTCACCGGTGAAGCCGGCGCTGACGTCGTCGCCCCCCTCGACGCGCCCCTCGATCGGGCCCTGCGCAGGCTGCATGGCGTGCTGCCCGACCAGGCGCCCATCGGTGTGTTCGTGCACCACAACACCCTGCACGCGTTGCAGCACCTGCCGTTCGAGCAAGCCGTGCAAGAGGGCGCGGCGCTGCTCGGGGCCCGCCCCTGGCCGGCGATGACGACGCTGCGCGATGCCTGGCGGCGCGGGCGCTTCACCGACCGCGACGTCGACGCCGAGCTGGCCGCCCTGGAAGGGGTCGACGCGGCCCCGGTCGCGCTGCCCCTCGGCCTCACGCGCCGAACGCTGCGCCTGGCCTTGCTGCGCGACGACCTCGACGTCGGTGCTCGCGACGACGAAGCCGACCACGCCAACGACGCCAACCGCGACGACGTCCGCGATGGGGTGGCCGGCGCGGCCTTTGCCGCCGGGTCCGATCCCCGCTTCGCCCGGGCCCTCGCCCTCGCCGCGCAGCTGCCTCCGCGGGCCGCTCCGGTTTCGACGTCGGCATCGACGTCGGCATCGACATCGGCAGCGGGCAGCGCCCGACGCCACCGCGACGCGCTGCTGGCCCTGGGCGCCGGCGACGTCGACGACGTCGTTCATCCCGAGCTGGTGCGCCTGGGGCTGTCGTTCCTCGATCTGGGGCAGGCGCCGGTGCGCCTGCCGGGCCGCGAGCAGGGCTTCCTGCGCGCGGCGTGCGCGGCCCTGGGCCAGAGCCCGCCGCGGGGCGCTCCTGGCCTCGGTGACGACGTGGCGCGCGTGCTGCGCGAGGGCACGAGCCCCCGGGCCGTGGTGCTCGAGGTGCTCGAAGCCCTGGGCGTCGACGACGACGGCGCCTCCGGAGAACACGCCGTCGACTGGCTGGTGGCCACCGGCCTCGCGCTGCGCGGCGTGGCCGGCATGTTCTCGCGCTTCGAGCGCCACCCCGAAGAGGCCGACGCACCGGCCACGCTGCTGGAGCTGTTGGCCGTGCGCCTGCTCATCGAGCGGCGGGCTCTCGAGGCCCGCTGCCGCAGCGCCGACCTGCCGCTGTCGTGGAACGAGCTGCGCGCCCGCGCCACACACCCCAGGGCAACGACGCCGGCAACGACGCCGACGACGACGGCCAGAGCGCCAGCGGTCACGGCCTGGCTGCTCGCCGGCCTGGCGAAAGCCGCCGGCCACGACCTGCAAAACGTCTCCGTCGACGACGCCGCGCGGCTGCTCGACGAGTGCGCGGCGCTGTCAAAGAACGAACGGAACCGCCTGCTGTTCCTGGCCGCCGAGCGCGCCTACCGGCGGCGGGTGCTCAGCGGCATGGTCGCCCTGCAGCAGCGCACACGGAAGCAGACAGCGCAAACGACGACGACGACGACGAAGACGCGGCCACCGGCGCAGCTGGTGTTCTGCATCGACGAGCGTGAAGAGTCGCTGCGCCGGGCCCTCGAAGAGCACGACCCGGCCATCGAGACCTTTGGCGCCGCGGGCTTCTTTGGCATGGCCATCGACTACCGCGGCCTCGACGACCACGAAGCCGCCGCCTACTGCCCCGTCGTCGTCACGCCGGCCCACGAGGTCCACGAGACGCCGGTCTTCACCGACCGCCGCTGGCACGCCGTGCGGGCCC
>JBKJNL010000997.1:0-2541 GCA_046593615.1 Myxococcota bacterium
TGACCCCCGGCGAGGTCGAAGACTTCAGCGCCCTCACCGTCGACGACGACGGCGCCGCCGTCTCGGCCCGCGACTTCGCGATCTTGTCTTGCTTCGCCATCGCCACGATGAGCGAAAACCTCTTCTACTGAAGGCTGCCCCCATGAAGGCGACACGACGAACGCTGCTGCAAGGGATGGGATCGGCCGCGCTGCTCGGCGGGGTCCCGTCGTTGTTGTCCGCCCGCCAGGCCCGCGCCCAGGCCCGTCTTCCAGGAGGCGGGGCTGAGCGAAAGTTTCTCTTCGTCATCGCCGCCGCCGGCGGTGGCTCGATCGTCGACTCGTTCCTGCCGATCCTCGACGCCAACAACAACAAGCCGGTGGTCAGCTATCCGTCGGCGATCCTCGCCCAGCCGAGCGGCAGCAACATCCGCTGCGTGCACTCGCCGGTGCCCATCGACTTCGGCGGCTTCAGCGTCGTCGGCCACCTCTTGCCGTTCCTGCAACGCCACGGCGCCGACACCGCCGTGATGACGCAGGAGTGCACGAGCGTGAACCACATCATCGCCCAGAAGCGGGCCCTGACCGGCGCCGGCATCAACGGCGGTCGCACGCTGCTCGAGGCCGCCGCAGCCGTGCACGGCGACGGCATGCTCATCCCCGCCGTCAACATGTGCGAGAGCGGCTATCTCGAGCCCGGTGACGACGTCACCGTGGCCGATCGCTTCCGCTCGGTGGCGGTGTCGGATGCGCTGCTCTTTCCGTTCGCCACCGACGGCATCGCTGGCATCAAGGGCCTGCCGCCGCGCTCGCTCATCGAGCGGGCCCGCGCCATCAGAAACCGCGCCGACGACGACAGCACCTTTGGCATCACCTTTCGCGATGCCCCGATTCGCCGCGGCTACCGCCAAGCCAGAAACACGCTGGCGCCGACGATGGAGGCCAGTGACCTCATCACCAAGCTGACCATGGTCGCGAATACGCCGGGCAGCATTCCGTTGGCTGACTTCGGTTTGTCGTCGTCACCCGACGGCGAGCGGGTGCGCGCTGCTTTTCCCGGGCTCATCAGCGACCCGTTCGAGGCCCAGGGCGCGCTGGCGTTTCTGCTGGCCCGCCACGGCGTCTCGTGCGCCATCGCGCTGTCGCCGTCGTTCACGCCGCTCATCGAGGGCGGCTTGAAGAACACGCCGCTGGCCTTTGACTTCAGCCACAGCAACCACGTGCTCACGCAGTACGCGATGTGGTCGCGGGTCTTGCGCGTCGCCGACGGCCTGATCTCGCTGCTCAAAGCGCAGGACTTCGACGACGCCGACCCCGCGCAAGGCAAGATGTGGGACCGCAGCCTCGTCTACATCGCGACCGACTTTGGCCGCGAAAAGGCGCGGCCCCCGGGCAGCTTCGAGTTCGGCACCGGCCACCACCTCAACAACGGCAACCTGCTCGTGTCGCCGCTGTTGAACGGCAACCGCGTCTACGGCGGCGTCGACGTCGACACCGCGCTGACTTTTGGCTTCGACCGGGTCACCGGCGCGCCGGCGCCGGGCACGCTCATGCACGAAGGCGACGTCTACAGCGCCGTCGCCCACGCCCTCGGCATCGACTTCGCCGGTCGCATCGACATGCCGGCCCTGGTGCGCGGCGCCTGAGCACAAAGCCTGATCGAAGCTCGATCGTGACGCCGGACGAGAGTTGAGGACCGCGCCCGGCAGGGTACGCTCCCGCCATGCGCGTCGTCGTCGCCTCCGCCTTTGTCTGCGCCTCCCTCACCGTTGGTCTTGCCGGCGTTTTAGGTGCCACGGGCTGTCGGCCGGAGGTCGATGACAAAGACCGCACCCCGCCGCGCGTGGTGGCCATCGCGCCGTCCGACCCGGTGGTGCCCGTCGACATTTCGCTGCGCGTGACCTTCAGCGAGCGCGTCGAGCAGGCCACCGTCCGCGCCGACCCCGTGGTCGACGACCTCAGCGTCGCTCTCGTCGCCCGCGCCGACGCCACCGACGCCTTCGTCACCGACTTCGGCAACGGCGGCTCGCTGCTCGAGTCGCGGCAGGCGAAGATCATCCCCGTCGACGTCGACTTCGACGGCGACGCCGTCACGGTCACGCCGCTGTCGCCCCTCGAGGCCCGCACGGCGTTCACGCTGCTGTTGGGCTCGGGCATCAGCGACGCCGCCCGCAACCCGCTGGTCGACGGTGTCGGGCTCAAGGCCGACTTCCGCTACGACTTCGCGACCGACGGCGGCCAACCCACCGTCGTCGACGTCGACGTCGACGGTCCGGGGCTCGTGGCCCCCAACCGCCGGCGCATCGTCGTCACCTTCAACCAGCCGGTGCAGAACGTCGGCAACGACACGGTCACGCTCGCGCCGGCCGCTGGCGGTGCCGTCGACCTCGAAGCCATCTTGCTCGACGAGGGCCGCACCAACGCCACGCTGTTCGTCGCCGCCCCCGCCGACGCCACCGGCTGCGAGCGCCTGGCGCCGTCGACGACGTACACGCTGTCGGTCAACGACGGTGTGGTCGCCGACACCGGGCAAGAGCTCGCGCCGTTTACGACGACGTTCACC
>JBKJNL010001036.1:0-7941 GCA_046593615.1 Myxococcota bacterium
GTCAGGCGGCGAGGACGGTGCTCACCACGAGAGGCCGGCGGCTTCGCCCTGCACATGCATGGTGCTGTTCACCTCGGCGTCGAACGAGTCGGCCTTTGGGGCCTTTTTGGCGTCGGCGTCGAGGTGGGCGGCGCGCTTCTTTGACAGCTCGGCGATCTTCTTTTTGATGTCGGCGCGCCGGGTCTGGTTGCCGCTGATGATCTTCGTCTGCTCTTCCTTGCTCTTGCCTTTGAGCTCGTCGGGCAGCTCGGCGGCGGCGACCTTGTCGAGCGCTTGTGCGGCGCCACCGACGTCGTCGGCGAGGGAGACGAGGTCTTCTTCGCGCTTCATGCCGCTGCCGAGGGACATCTTGGCCACCGCGCGGTCCGCCGACGACGACATGGGCGCCTCCGCCGCGTACGCCGACGCCTTGCCGCGGGTGGCGACCTTGGCCTTGCGCTCGGCCTCTTTGCCGTAGGTGAAGTTGGTCTCATCGAGGTCGTTGGCCAGCTGGCCGAGCTCTTTGTCAAACGGCGTCGTCGTCGCCACGCGCACGCCGCCGTCTTGCGGGATCGCGGCGTAGCGGCCTTCGGCGGCGTGGGCGATGGACTTCCACACCGCCGTGGTCTCGCTTTCCATGCCACACTGAACAGTGTTGATGTAGATGTTTCGACGGATGGCATCTTGCGCGGTCTTCTGCCACTGCACCTGTTGCTCATAATCTGTGTGCGGCGGGGCGTCGCCGACGAGGAAGATCATCTTGAGCACCTTTTTGTCGACCGACCACTCCATCTTGTTGACAGCAGCGGTGAGCGCGGCGTTGACGTCTTCGGGTGTATCGCCGCCGCCATCGGCCTGCAGGGCCATCAGCGTCTCGTACACGGCGTCGAGGTTGTCGGTGAGCTGCATGGTGCGCGTGACGTAGGTGTCGCCGCGGTCGCGAAACGCCACCAGGCCGATCTTCACGTCGGGCTTCTGCTCGGCGCGGGCCACCTCGTTGGCGATGGCCCAGATCTTCCGCTTGGCGCCGTCGATGAGGCCGCCCATCGAGCCGGTGGTGTCGATGGCAAAGACGATCTCGACCTGGGGCTTGATGGTCGGCACCAGGCCGCTCTTCTCGGGCGCGGCCGGCTGCTTCTGGGCCTCGGCCTTTGGCGCCTCCTTGGCCACCGCGCCGAGCGGGGCGAGCGGGGCGACCGCAGGCTTCGCGACCGCCGGCGCGTCACCGGCAAAGGCCACCGCAGGGGTGAGCGAAAAAGCGGCAGCGGCGAGAGAGGCGGTGAGACGGCGCATTCGGATCTCCGGGTCGGAAATGGCTGGGTCGGCGGCTGTGGGACCGCAGCAGCGGCAGGTTCGGTCCTCAACAACGCGTGATCCGGCGCGGCGGTCTGTCAGGGTTTCATCAAGCACACCCGGGCGGCTGCCACGCTCGCTGCTGGGTGCGATCGTGGCCAGACGTGATCTGACACCCGATCTGGCACCCGATCTGACACCGACGGCGGGAACGACTGCGCCGGCGCCTGTGTCTATGAAGGCAAGCCCGCCGCCCGAGAAAACGCATCCGAAAGAGAGGGACCATGTTCGAGAAGCTCAGCCCCCGGCTGTTGACGCCCTTTGCCCTGGCGATGGTGACGTCGACGTTCATCGCCGCCACCGCCTTTGTCTTTGTGAAGACCCGCACCGAAGCCCGCTTCATCGACGTCACCGGCTCGGCCAAGCGGCGCATCACCTCGGACCTCATCGAGTGGCAGGCCGAGATCCACACCGGCGACAAAGACCGCGTCACCTCGGTGCGTCTGCTCAAGGACCACGTCGACAAGACGCGCAAATACCTCCTGTCGCAGGGCATCACCGACGCCGAGCTGCGGGTGTCGTCGGCCACGGCCGACGAGCAGTTCGAGAGCCGCGTCGAAGGCAGCGGCGAAGACCGCATCGAGCGCAACATCTCCAGCGGCTGGCGCAGCGTGCAGACCATCACTGTCCGCTCGATCGACGTGAACAAGGTCGAAAAAGTGTCACGCGAGGTGACGGCTCTCCTCGAGCAGGGCGTCGAGCTGACGTCGTTTGCGCCGGCTTACCACTACACCAAATTGGCCGATCTCAAGATCGAGATGTTGGCCGAAGCCAGCAAAGACGCGCGCACCCGCGCCGACCAGATGGTGGCCGCCGCCGGCGGCGCCGGCATCGGCAAGCTCTTGAAGGCCGACATGGGCGTCATCAACGTCAACCCGGCGAACTCCACCGAGACGTCGTGGCAGGGCAACAACGACACCTCGTCGCTCGACAAAGACATCCTGACCATCGTGCACATCAAGTTCTCGCTGGACTGATCATGAAGAGATGGTGAGATGAAGAGATGTCGACCCGGTTTTTCTTGACGGCGCCCGTTGCTGCAGCCTGCGGGCCGCTCGGCCCCGGGCCCGAGCGGCCCCGAAGCGGGCCACCGAGGCAAGCGCCATGAACCCACGCGCCGTTGTGACGGCGGGCGTCGTCGGGCTCGTGGTGTCGCTCTTCGCGCTGGGCCAGATGGTGTTGTCGCTCGGCTTCACGCTCAACCCCTGGCTGGCGGTGGTGGGCGCCGTCGTCGCCGTGGCGGGAACCGTCGGCGCCACCACGTCGCAACGTCGGGGACCGCTGCTGCTGTTCAGCGTCGCGGCCCTGGTCGTGTGCGGCGGCGTGGCCGCCTGGCTCATCGTGCTCGATCACGACCACCACTACCCGTTCGGCTGAGGCCGACGCGACCTGCAACGCAGACGCGGACAGGAAACAAAGACGCCCCGGTGAACGGGGCGTCTTCGTTGGTGTCGTCGGAGCTGGATCAGCGGATGGCGCGGATGGCGTTCTCGGCGGTCTGGTGCAGCGTGTTCAGGATGTTCGACATCGCCTGCATCATTTCGCTGAGACGGTTCATCTGCAGCTTCACCTTTTCGAACATGACCTGGCGCGACCGGCTCTGATCGGTCGCCGTCGGATCGAGCTCGTCGGTGCCCTGGCCGCGCGGCTCGGTCGAGACCAGCTTGCCGGTCTTTTGCACTTCTTCGTGCAGGGCCTTTGTCTCGTGGTCGAACGTGGTCGCCAGGGCCTGCAGCGCCGGGGCGTCGAAGCCGTTGGCCTTGGCCTCGTCGAGCAGGGCCTGCTTGGCCTTTGGCGCCTCCTGGTTGAGCCGGGCCTGCACGGCCGCCTTGTCCATGGGCTTGTTGACGTCGTTGGCGTTGAAGATGTCGCCGGCGATCATGTTCTTCAGCTTGTCGACGGCGCCGCCGACGACGGCGTCGACCTCGGGGGCGTCTTTCTTGACGGTCTCGACCAGCGGGCCCACGGCTTTGGCGAACACCGACTTGACGTCGAGGGTCTTGTTGCCGGCCAGGGCGTTCAAGCCCGCCGAGATGCCGTCGAAGATCGCTTTCTTGTCTCCAGCGATGGGCAAGCGGTCGACGAGCGACGCCGCGGTCTTTGTCAGGTCGGCGACGGGGATCTTGCCCGTCATCACGGCGGTGGCGATGCGCGAGAAGCGGTCTTCGATGTTCTGGCTGTGCTGCGAGACCTTGGGGGCTTCGGCGCGGGCGTCGGCGGCGGTCTTGCCGGTGACTTCTTTTTCCATCGCCGAGAACAGCGGCTTCATCTCGTTCATGACCGCTTGCATCTTGGGGGCTTTGCCCTCGCCAAAGATGCCTTCGAGGATGAACGCGGCCACCTTGTTCTCCAGCTTGTCGGAGCCGCCGATGGTCTGGGCCAGGGGCGTCTTGGCCTCGTAGAGGGCCTTGGCGTCGCCGACGTCTTTCAGCGGCTTGCCGGTGGTCTTCTCGACCCAATCGGCCAGGGGCTGCATCTCGGGCGTGAGGTCGCCGCCGCCGCCGGCGAGGAGCGCGCGGCCCATGGCCTCGGCCTGCAACATCTTTGCTTCGGGCGGGCTCAGCCCGTCGAGCTTCTTGACGAGGCTCTCGGCTTCGGGCCTGGTGATGACGCCGTCGTCGGCGCGGTGGGCGGCGGCGGACTGCACCAGGGACTCGTAGCTGCCGCGCAGCTGTGACGTCGCCGTCGACGCCGGCGTCTCGCCCTTCTGCACCTGCCCGGTCTGGCCGGTGGGCGCGCTCGTGGTGGCGCCGCTGGCACCGCTCGGACCAGTCGTCGCCGCGCCGTTTTGCTTCGGCTTCTGGGCGCGCTTCTTGTCGTCGGCCTTTGTCGAGTCGTCGAGCGCCCGCAGGCTGTCGTCAACCTCCTTCATGCCCTTGGCGCACACCATGAACATGAGCGCGGCCAGGCGATCTTCAAAGTACGGTGAGTTCGCCATGACGGAGGCGAAATACTCCATGGGGCCGGAGGTCTCTTCCTTGAAGGATTCGCCCATCTTTGACACTGCGCCGCCGGATTCGGCTTCGGCTTTGGCGTAGCCGCGCGTGAACGCCGGCCGGGCATCGGGGGCCATCTTGACTTCGCCTTCTTTGGAGGCGTTGTTCATGACGGCATAGGCGAGGTTCTTGACCTCTTTGGGCAGGCCTTCGAGGCCCTTGGTGAGCTTCTCGATCTGGGCTTTGTCGAGGTTCGGCACCTTGGCGAGCAGGCCGAGGGCCATGGCCGCCACGGACTTGATGCTGGCGCCGCCGACGAGCTCGGCCTTGTCGCGGGCGGTGAAGACTTCGGCGCTGGGCTTGCCGATGACCTTGGCGAGCACGTCTTGCGCGGTCTTGTTCGAGACCTCGAAGACGTCGTTCTGGATCAGCTGCAGCAGGGCCTGGCCGACGACCTTCTTGGCGGCCGGATCCGGAATGGCGTCAAAGGCCTTTTTGAGCCCCTCGGCCTCTTCGACGCTGACCTTGACGCCGCGCGACGAGCTGGGGTCGATGGCCATGCCAGCCTGCTTCAGGAAGGCCTGAACGGTGGACAGCGTCTGCGGGTTCATCGAGATGGCCATGGGGGTCCTCTGTCGTCGGGGGCGTCGGAAGCGGCGTCGGAAGCGTCGTCGGAAAGGGGTCGCAAGCGGTCTGGCAGCCTGATGTAGGTGTTTTCGGCACCTGGCCGGAGCAGGTGCTCCGATCTCTTCTTTCTCGATCGGCGGGGCTTTGGCGAGGGCCCGGCCATTCCGGCAGGCGGACGGCTACGGCTGGCCGGCCGGTGGCGCGGGTGCTTCGCCGTCGCCCGGCAGTGCGGCGATCTCGGCGGACTTGCGAGCGGCGGCTTCGGCGGCGGCGCGCTTCACGGCATCGGCTTCGGCGTTGACCTTGAGCTGGGCGAGGCCTCGCTCGAAGTCGGGGCCGATCATGGCGTCCATGTCGGTAAAGACGCCCATGATCTTCGTGACGACGTTGGTGTGGCCGTCCATGGCCCAGGTGACCGTGCTCTGGTTGGCGCCGTCGGGCTTGATGACGAAGGTCGTGAGGTTCTGGTCGTCGAAGGGGCGGATGAAGTGGAGGTCGATGCCGACCTTCTGGCCCGGCTGGCTCTCGATGATGGTCATCTCGCCCGCGCCCACGTGGTCTTCCTTGCTGTCCCACGCGTACTTCGCGCCGACGCCCGACGGGGGCCCCGTGTACGTCGTCGACATTGCCGGATCGAGCTTCGCCCAGGGCGACCATGCCTCCCAGGCTTTGAAGCTGTTGATGTGGTCAAAGACGACGACGGCGGGGGCGACGGCCGTGATGCTGCGCTCGACGTGGTAGGTGTCGGCGCGGGTGGCGACGAAGCCGACGACGACGATGATGACGACGACGACGACGACCAGAATTTTTTTCAACATGATGGCTCCGGGAATTCACGGCGCCGCTGCGTGGGCGACCGTGACTGTGTTCCATTGTTTCGACTGTTGATGCCTGCGGCGCGGCTGTCCACTGGACATGCGCGCGGGCTCGTCGGTCGCGACGTGCTCAAGCGTTGCGCCCGCCGAGAACGATGTCGTGGATGGCGTCGTCATACAGCCCATACAGCGACGGCATCACCCGCGCGCGGAACAGCGAACGCCCCTCATCAATCTCGTGGGTGAGCGCCGCTGTTTGCACCCCGCGTCTTGCTTCATCGCAAGCGTCTAAATTATACAAAAGTATGTCGGAGGCGATGGCCTGAGCGAGGTCGCGCGCTTGTTGGTCTGAATGGATGAGAGTCTTTGGCGCGTCCGGCGCGGGTTCGACCGCAGCGCCCCTGGTGTTGCCGCCGAGCACGTTGCCGCCGAGCACGTTGCCGCCTCGCACGATGGCGTCGATGGCCTCGTCGTAGAAACGATGCAGGGCCGGCTCGACCCGGGCGCCATACAGGGCGCGCCCCTCGTCCACCGCGGCGAGCAACGCGGGTGTGCAGCCTCCGCCGCGTCGGGCCTGCTCGCAGGCAGCCCCGTGGTGGAGCGCGATGTCGGACGCGATGGCGTGCGCGAGCCGCCTGGCCTTTTTCGCCGGGCTCAATGACGACGACGACGGTGGCGACGGGGGCGACGACAACGGGGGCCGCACGGTGCGCTTCACCTTTGCGATCACCGCGGCCGCTGCCAGCGCACCGAACCCCAACGCCGCCGCCATGATCGGATTCACGCCTCCTTGTTTTCTGCGCGAGCAGAGATGGCAACGAGCGCGTCACCGGCGCGATGTCCCGCGGACATCTCGGATGCTCATGCCGTGGTGAGGCCCGCGGCGAGGCTGTGCAAATCGGACTTCAATTGCCGCAGGCGCGCGATGTCGGCCTTTGCGACTTTTGCGACTTTTGCGCCCCCGACGACGCACACGAGGGCCGCTGGAACGCCGGCGGCCCTTTTTTCGAGGCTTCGCCCTCTGGCGGTTAGCGAGACCCGCACGACGCGTTCGTCGGCGGCGTCGCGCGCCTTTTTGACCAGCCGTTGCGCCTCGAGTCGCTTGATCAACGGTGTCAGCGTGCCCGAATCGAGGGCGAGTCGGTCGCCGAGCGCGCGGACGCTTTGGCCGTCGGCTTCCCACAAAAGCAGCATCACCAGGTACTGGGGGTAGGTCAGCCCCAGCGGGGCGAGCAGCGGCCCGTAGGCGCGCACGACGGCGCGGGAGGCCGTGTAGAGCGCGAAGCAGAACTGGTTTTCGAGCAGCAGGTGCGGCGTCATCAGGCCGCCTTTGCCGCGAGCCGCTTCACCACCTCGATCGCTTCGTCGACGTGCTTGGTGGCCCGCAGCAGGGAAGAAAATGAATGGCGCACGATGCCGCCGTGGTCGACGACGTAGGTGACGCGCCCGTCGATCAGGCCAAAGGCCCTTGGCACCCCAAAGGCGTCGCGGACCTTGCCGTCGACATCGGCCAGCAGCTTGAAGGGAAACGCGTGCTTGGTCGCCCAGGCCTTGTGGCTCGCGACGCTGTCGCGCGAGATGCCCACCACCGTGGCGCCCGCCGCGGCCAGCGCCGGGTTTCTGTCGCGGAAGGAGCAAGCCTCGGCGGTGCACCCCGCGGTCTCATCCTTCGGGTAGAAGAAGAACACGATCGGGCCCTTGCCCAGCTCGTCGTCGAGGACGAAGTCGACGTTGTCCTGGTCTTTCAAGGTGAACGAGGGGACCCGCTGGCCGGACGTGAGGGACATGAAGCTCCTGGATCGCGTGTGCTGCGCATCTCGCGCCAGGGCAGCTTGGGCCCCAGCTGGCGGAATGAATCAGTCGCATACGATTCAATTGTGCGCGATACAAGTCGTTCGGGTCGGTCGGGTCGGGTCGCTGCGGGTTTCTCTTCTCTTTCGTCGGCTGGAGTCCGGGATGGCCAAGAAGCAGCGTGAGCCCGTGCTCGTCCACCAGGCGTTCTCCTTTGGCAGCGACGCCGAGCTGAACCTGTTGATCGCCAACCACCGGGCCGAGCATGAACGCGCCCACAGCCAGGTGCTGGCGATGCACGCGCGTCGCGTGCTCGGCGCGGGCAAGGTGATGATCACGTTTCGCGTCGTCGAGCAGGACCGCTGAGCTGGCCACGCGGCGCGCGCTCCCGGCTGGCGGCGACCGCGGGTGTTGTTGTTGCCGGAAGTCGCGAGTGACGA
>JBKJNL010000031.1:0-6291 GCA_046593615.1 Myxococcota bacterium
CGCATCAGCTCGCGCGTGTCTTCTTCGTCGTCGACCACGAGGATGAGCAGGCCGACCAGCTCGGGAGCCTGGACCCGCGGCCCCCGGCGGACCGACCCCGAGGGCTCACGCGCCGACGTCGCCGGCCGCCGGGCGGCGTTGACCGGCAGGCGGACGGTGAAGGTCGACCCGTGGCCTTCGCCCTCGCTGAACACAGAGACCGTGCCGCCGTGCATCTCGACGAGGTGCCGCACGATCGACAGCCCGAGCCCGAGCCCGCCGTGGCTGCGGGTGCTGCTGCCCTTGGCCTGGCGGAAGCGCTCAAACACGTGTGGCTGGAAGTCGAGGTCGATGCCGCCGCCGGTGTCGACGACACTGACGTCGACAAAGGCGTCGCGCAGGGCGACGACCACCCGCACGCGGCCGTCGCGCGGCGTGAACTTCACGGCGTTCGACAGCAGGTTCCACAGCACCTGCTGCAGGCGCTGCGCATCGCCCATCACGCTGGTGCGCGAGGCGAGCGCGACCTCGAGGATCACGCCCTTGGCGTCGGCGGCGGGGCGCACCGTCTCGAGGGCGGCCTCGATGACGGGCTCGATCTCGATGCTCTGCACCTCGAGGCGCAGCTGGCCGGCCAGGATGCGGCTGACGTCGAGGAGGTCTTCGATGAGCTGGGCCTGCAGCCGGGCGTTGCGCTCGACGGTGGCCAGGGCCCGCTCCTGCTTGTCGGGCGTCAGGTCGCCGCTGCGCAACATGTGCACCCAGCCGAGCATCGCCGTCAGCGGCGTGCGCAGCTCGTGGCTGACCGTGGCCAGGAACTCGTCTTTCATGCGGCTGGCTTCTTCGGCCTCGAGCCGGGCCTTGCTCTCGAGCACCAGCAGCCGCTCGCGCTCTTGTTCGATGTGCTTGCGGGCGCTGACGTCTTTGAAGACGATGGCGACCTGGTGCCGCGCGGCGGCGCCGACGCGGTTGGCGTACACGTCGAACCAGCGCCCCATCGCCGGCTCGTGGCTCTCGAAGCGGGCGCGCTCGCCGGTGATGGCGACGTGCCCGTAGCGCTCGGCCCACGACGGACCCGCGTCGGGCACCATCGCCATCATGGTCTTGCCGATGACGTTCTTCAGCCCGCTGTGGCCTTCAAAGGCGGGGTTGACCTCGAGGAATCGGTAGTCGACGCCGCGGCCGTCGGCGTCGAACAGCACCTCGATCAAGCAGAAGCCGTCGTCGATGGAGTCGAAGAGCGTGCGGTAGCGCTCTTCGGAGTCGCGCAAGGCGCTCTCCGCGGTCTCGCGCTTGGCCTCCTGTCGCTTGGCCTCTGTGACGTCGTGGCCCTGCACCAGGATGCCGGTGACGACGCCGTCGTCGCCGCGGATCGGCTGGTAGATGATGTCGATAAAGGCCTCGCTCAACGGGCCGCCGGGTGCGTGCTGCAGCTCGACGCGCAGTGAGCGGCCGCTGAACGCTTCGCCGGTGCTGAACGCCTGATCGAGCAGGGCGAAGAACCCCTGGCGTTCGAGCTCGGGCAGCGCTTCGCGCACCGACCTGCCGAGGATCGGCCGGTGCCCGGTCAGCCGGAAGTAGGCGGCGTTGGCCAGCTCGAACACCAGCGCGCGCCCACGCAAAAAGGCGACGAAGCCCGGCGCCTGCTCGAAGAGGCCGAGCAGGTGCCTCCGCTCGCCGTCGCTGCCGACCCGGTGCTCGGCGATGTAGCGGCTGACCGAGTCGCCGGTGGCCGACGACAACAGGTTCGACAGCAGCCGCAGCTCGGGAAAGGCGACCTTGACCCCGGCTTGTTCGATGCGCTCGAGAATCGAGTCGCGCAGCAGGCCGTATTCGCGGACGACGGCGTTGAGGTCGAAGCCGACGCGCAGGCGCTGGGCCCCGTGTTTGTCTGCGGTGGCGCTGGGCGCGACCCGCTCGAGGGGCACCATCCTCAGGCCGGCGTTCAGGGCGGCTTCGATCTCGTCGAGCAGATCGGGCAGGTGATCGACGAGCTCTGCACGGCTCAGTGGCCCGGCAGCCGCGGTTGCCCTCAAGCGACCGACAAAGGCCGCCGTGATGGGGGCGCGTTCGGCGCGGAGGAAGTCGGCCAGGCTCGTCAAAGGGTGCTCTTTCGCGGGCGCAGCGTCGGGGAGGTGCTTGCTCGTCTACGGATCCAACGACGCTGCGACCAGTCGGGCGCCGCCGTTCGCAGCGGCCAGCGATCCGTCACAGCCTGCGAGTCAAGAAGACGCTGGCGACGACGGCGACGGCGGCGATGGCGGCCATGGTCAGCCAGGTCGTGGCCGCGCCGGTGCTGTGCTCCATCGCCTGGCCACACAAGAGGCCGCCGACGAAGCCGCCGAGGCCGAACGACAGCGACGACAACAGCCCCTGCGACGCTTGCCGCAGCTCGGGCGGCGCGCGCTCCGCGACGAGCCCGGTCATGACGATGAAGAACAAACCAAAGGTCAGCCCGTGCAGCGCGTGCAGCAGCACGAAGGGGATGGCGTCGTTGGTCATCGACACCAGCACCCAGCGCACCGTGGCCAGCACCGCGGCGCCGACGATGATGCGTCGCGCGCCGAGCAGCCTCAGCAGAGTCGTCGACGACGCCATGCACACAGCTTCGACGGTGACGCCGGCGGCGACGGTCCAACCGATCACGGCCGGCGACAGACCGACGCGCTCGGTGAGCGGCGCCAGGAAGCTGGCGTACGCCGAGTGGCTGGCCCACAGCACGGTGCCGATGCCGATCAGCCCCAGCAGAATCGGTTGGCGAAAGGCGACGGCGATCAAGCGCGGGTCTGAGAGGTGCGGCCGCGGCAGGCGCGGCACGAGGGCGACGACGAGCAGGCCGCCGCCGCCGGTGCACAGCGCGCACAGCGGAAACAACGACGACGGCAGCGGCTGCAGCCACTGCTGCTCAAGGCAGAACGTGACGATGACCGTCGACAGGCCGAAGCCGACGGTGCCAAAGGCCCGCCAGCGGCCGAAGCGCTCTTTGTGCGGACCGAGCGCCGTCAGCGTCATGCCGTCCATCAGGCTGCCGGCGGGGTTCGTGAACAGCCCGTAGAGGCCAAAGATGAGCACGCAGACCCACGGCGCCGGCGACGTCGACAGCCACAGCAACAGGCCAGCGCCGATGGACAGCGAGCCGATGACCAGCGGCCGCGCCGACCCGATGCGATCGGCCAAGAGCCCCCACAGCACGGGCACGAGGGCCCCGGCGAGGGCGCGGGCGGCCCACATGCCGCCGATGGTCGTCGGTGAGTAGCCGGCTTTTTCCATGGCCAGCGCCGTCAACGGGAGCTGGATGCCGCCCGAAGCAAAGACGACGACGTAGGCGACGGCCAGGCCCCGCAGCGCGCGCCGGTTCTCGGTCTCGACGGGCACAGACAACGCGATGGGGGGCGGGTCGGCAGACATGACGTCCGGGTTGTAGAGGTCGCAGCGTCGCTGCGACACGCCCGTATCCGGTGTGCTCTTCCTGGATCGACGACGGTCACGAGCAGCCGCCTGCGCCTCGCCAGTCTTCGATCGTGTAGCGTCCGTCGTCGGCGCGGCGACCGTGTTGCGCCAAGGAGACGTCGTCGTGCGCGATTCCCCGCCTGCCTCGAAGCCCGAGGGCACTGCAAAGGCTGCCGCCCCGCCCGCCCCCGAGGCGTCTGGCCTGGGTGGCGCGACCACCGCGCTGCGCTTGTTCGACAAGGGCGACCAGGCCTTTCAGCGCGGGCAGTGGCGCGTGGCCCTGCAAGCCTTTGCCGGCGTCGTCGAAGCCTGCCCCGGCCACCTCAAGGCCCGCTTCCGCGTCGCCGACGCGCTCTTGAACATGGGCCGTCGCGACCTCGCCCTCGACGTCTACAAGGCCGTCAGCTGGCACGCGATAAAGGCCGGCTACCCGCTGCTGGGCCTCGTGGCCACGAAGATGGTGCTGCTGCTCGACCCCACCGCCGAAGACGTGCTGACCATCCTCGCCGAGCTGTACTCAAAAGACTCCGACCGCGTCGACGCCCTCTACGACGGCCCCGCCCTCGTCGTCCTCGGCGACGACCCGGCCACGCCGCTCGCCGACCCGCCCAGCAGATCGCCCGGCAGAGCAGGCGCCGAATCTTTGGCGGGCGACCTGCTCGAAGAAGCCGCCCGCCGCGCCTGCCACGTCGACGGCACCCTGCCCTACCCGCGGCACCTGCCGCCCATCCCGCTGTTTTCCTACCTCGACGAAGACGCCTTTGTGTCCGTGCTCGGCAAGCTGCGTCTGCGGCGCTTCGCGGACGACGAGGTCATCATCCGCCAGGGTGAGCGCGGCGAGAGCTTCTTCATGGTCGCCGAGGGATCGGTGCTCGTGAAGCGCGACATCGACGACGACGACGGCGGCGTCACCCTGGCCCACCTGCACCGCGGCTCGGTGTTCGGCGAGCTGGCCCTCATCTCCGACGAGCCCCGCCACGCCAGCGCCCAGGCCCAGGGCGACGTCGACGTCCTCGAGGTGCGCCGCGCAGATTTGATCGTCGCCGCCGCCCACCTCGACGGCGTCACCGCGGCCCTCAAGCTGTTCACGCGCGAGCGCTTCCTGCGCAACCTGACGGCGACGCACGCGTTCTTCCAGGGTCTGTCGCGCGACGACCGGCACCGGGTGATGGAGAGCTTCCGCGTCGTCAGCTACCGCCCCGACCAGGTGATGATCGAAGAAGGCCACAAGGGCCCCGGGCTGTTCCTGCTGCTCGGCGGCACGGCGTCGGTGGCCAAGCGTCAGAACCGACCTGACTCGCAGGGCGGGCCAAACGGCCGCAGCAGCGCGCCCCGCCCCGCCCACCGCGAGTCCCGCGAAGGCCAGCGTGAAGGACCAGAGGGCGGCGACCGCATCCACCTCGCCACCCTGCGCGGCGGCGACCTGTGCGGCGAGATGTCGATGCTGAACGACGCGCCGACCAACGCCACCGTCACCACCGACACCGACCTCGAGGCGCTGTTCCTGAGCCGCGAAGAATTCAAGAACGTCGTCGCCGAGCACCCCGAGCTCATCAAATATCTGGCCGGCCTCACCGACGAGCGCCTGCGCCAGAACCGGGCCCTGCTGCACAACCGCGGGCTGTTCGAGGACGACGAGCACGTGATGATCTGAGGGCCGCTCCAGCTCACGCGAGACGCAACGACGGATGAAGAAGCTCGGCCGCTACCGCCTCATCGAGGTCCTCGGACAAGGGGGCATGGGTGACGTGTACTCCGCCGTCTCCGAAGGCCTCGGCGGCTTCGAAAAAAGAGTGTGCGTCAAGGTCATGCGCCAGGAGCTCACCGGCAACGAGCGCGCCGTCGAGCTCTTCTTGCGCGAGGCCCGTCTGGCGGCGCGCCTCACGCACCCGAACATCGTTCAGATCTTCGAGCTCGGCCGCGAGCAGGGCGTCTACTTCATCGCCATGGAGATGCTCGAGGGCCTGCCCTGGCACGACATCGCCCAGCGCTGTTGGCGACACGGCAAGGTGCTGCCCCTCGAGGTCATCGTCACCGCCTGTGCCCAGGCCGCCGACGCCTTGCAGTACGCGCACACGCTCAGAGACAAGGACGGCAAAACGCTCGGGATGGTCCACAGAGACGTCAGCCCCGACAACCTGTTCCTCACCACCGACGGCACGACCAAGGTCCTCGACTTCGGCATCGCAAAGGCGCTCTCGGGTGACACCACGCGCCTCACCGAAAAGGGCGAGCTGCGGGGCAAGCTGCCGTACATGCCGCCGGAGCAGGTGAAGACCGACGACATCAGCCCCGCCGCCGACACCTGGGCCCTGGGCATCACGCTCTTCTACCTGTCGACCGCCCAGCGGCCCTTCGATCGCGACACGCCGCTGTCGACGATGAACGCCATCTTGAAAGAGCCGGCCGTGTCCGCGGCCGCGATGAACCCGGTGTTGCCAAAGGCCTTTGCCGACGTCGTCGCCCACTGCTTCAACAAAGAGCCGAGGGATCGCTGGCCGTCGGCGGCGGCCGTCAGCGCGGCGCTGCTCGGGCTGTTGCCTCTGCCCACCGAGCCGAGCCGAGCCCGCGAGCTGCTCGCGCTGGCGACCTCCCTCGACAAGGGCGACCGCCGACCCCTCAGCGCCCAGCCCTGCGCGCCGACGCTGTCGTGGGAGAAGCGGCCGCAGCAGCAGCCGTGGGCGCAACCGTCATCAGGTGCGTCGTCGTCGGGCTCGTCATCTGGGCCGCTCGGTTCGCGGCCCGAAGATCGTCTGCCGAGCCGGCAGGACAAGCCGGCGGCGCGGGCGGTGGCGGCGGGGGATGGATCCGCCAGCGCGGTCGCGCAGGGCGCCGACGCCTTGAATGCGACGACGCCGCAGC
>JBKJNL010000134.1:0-2642 GCA_046593615.1 Myxococcota bacterium
GACCGCCCTCGGCCCCTGGTGACTGGCTCCGCGCGCGCGTCGTCGTTCCACCACACAGTGGTCTTTCATGTTCACGATTTCATTTTTATTTACCCTCGCTGTCGGCGCGCCCGAGCCGGTCGCCGAACCGGCGCCCTCCGCACCGCCCGGCGTCGTCGTCGTCCTGGTCGACGGGGTGCGCTGGCAAGACGTCTTTGACGTCGACGGCTCGGTGTTCCGCGGCACCCGGGGCTTCCGCACCTGTGGTCGACGCTGGCGCCCGAGGGCCCTCTCACGCCGATGTCGTGCGCGGGCTGCGGCCGCTCGTTGCTCGCGCCCTAGCTAGACAACACGACTGCGGCTACTCGCGCTCGAGCTGCAGGTCCTTGTCGAGGTCGCCGCCGCTCATCACCAGCTTGCCGTCGCTCAACGACGCCGCGTAGGTGATGGTCGCGCCCGCCGTCGAGGTGATGGTCAGGCGACCGGTGGCGAAGCGCCAACGCCCGGCCAGCGGGCCAAAGGCGACGCTGCCCGACGGCGACAGCACCAGGCGCAACGGTTCGGTGCTGGCCTGATCGATGACCTTCCAGCTGCCGATGAGCTCTTCGCGCGTGACCGGGCCCGCCGCGCGCACCGGCGCCGGATCGCGGGCGGCCTTTTTGCTGCCCGAGCGGCGGAACACCAGGTCTTCGTCGAGGTTGGGTGATGAGAGGGTCAAGGTGTCGCCGTTCAATGCATAGCGGTACTTCTCGGATCCCTGGGCAATCTTGAGCTCAATGACGCCGCCGTCGGAGCGCCAGCCCCCGTTCAACGGGCCCATCTTGAACTCGCCACTCTCGTCGAGAGACAGGTCGGGGCCGCCGCCGGTGTTGAGCCACTGTCCGCCCAGCGGCGCCGCGATGTCCTTGCCGATCAAAGCGACGTAGGAAGCGAGCATCCGGTCGAGGTCACGGGTGAATGAGCTGCGCTTTTTCTCGAGGGTTTCGAAGTGCAGGACGTGGGCAAAGCCATAGGCGTGGATGGCGTAGAGTTCGACGGCGCGCACGGTGCTGCGGTCGCCGGAGGCAAAGACGCTGAGCGTGCGGCGCGTGCCGGTAAAGGCCCCCACGGCGACGGGGACGTCGACGCCAGGGTTGAAGCCGATCTCGACCTTGAAGGGCTGCTCGGCGCTGTCGAGGGTCTGCTTCACCGTCTGCCCGGGCGACAGCGGCGCGACGCCGACGTGCAAGAGACCCGGGACGCCATCGACCTTCTTGCGGAAATTCATGCCGGTGGTGTCGCCGGGCATGGGCGCGAGCTCCCAGCCCACCGCCGGCTCGAGCTGGAAGCGCTTGCGTGTGTCGACGTAGGGCTTGGCGCCCGCTGGCAGCGCGGGCAGCGCCAGCGCACAGAGCAGCGCCAGGGCCGCGAAACGGACGAAAAAAGGCATCACGACCTCGACGCTCGGAACGACCGCCAGATTCTATCCGCCAACCACGCGCGGTCGTCGGCGGCGACGACGACGACGCCCGGCAGGAAGCGCGCAAACGGCTCCAACGGCCCGCGGTTGACGACGACGGCGGCAATCTCGACGCCCCGCGCCATGACCACCTGCACCGCCGTCAACCCGTGGCTGATCGAGCCCAGGTACGAGGCGTCGACGACGACGATGGCGGGTCCGCCGAGGGCCCGGGCCAGATCGAGCTGGCTGTGGCCCTCGGTCAGCGGGCTCAAGACGCCGCCGGCGGCCTCGACGACGACGTGCGTGTCGACGCCATCATCGACGCCAACATCGACGCCGTGCTGGGCGCCATGCTGGGCGCGGCAGGCGCGGACGACGGCGTCGAAGTCGACGACCACGCCGGCGCGGCGGGCGGCTTCGTCGGGCGAGACCGCGTCGACGAAGCGCCACGGGCTGACGACGTCGAGGGCCTCCGTGCTGGCCGCGGCCCGCATCAGGCGCGCGGAGTCTGACGCGTCGTCGTCGACGAAGCCCGAGACCACGGGCTTGCGCACCCGCACGGCGAGGCCGCGGGCGCGCAGGTCCTCGAGCAGCCGGCAGGTCACCCAGGTCTTGCCGGCGTCGGTGCCGCTGCCGAGCACGCACAGCCTCATGCCGGCACCGCCGGGTCGATCGACGCGCGCCCCGCAGGCCCGAGCGGCCGCGGAGCGGGGGACCCGGGCCAGCGACGCCGCACCGCGGCCGCGAGGGCGTCGACGTCGGCGTCGTCGTGGGCGGCGGAGAACGACAGCCGCAGGCGGCTCGTCCCGGCCGGCACCGTCGGCGGGCGGATGGCCACCGCGAGGAAGCCGTCGTCGACGAGCCCGTTCATCAGCCGCAGCGCTTCGGCCTCGCCGCCGACGATGAGCGGCACGATGTGCGAGGCCGGTGCCGGGCGATCGAGCCAGCCGCAGAAGCGGGTCGCCAGGGCGCGCGGCCGGGCGCGCAGCGCCGGATCGGCGGCGGCGACGTCGAGGGCGGCGGCGGCGGCGGCGGCGATGGCCGGCGGCAACGCGGTGCCGAACAACACCGGGCGGCAGCGCGTGAACAGCAGATCGATCAAGGCCCGCGATCCGGCGACGACACCGCCGTAGGCGCCGGCGGCCTTGCTCAAGCTGCCGGTGACGACGTCGGCGTGGCGCAGCTCAGCCTCGTCGTCGCCGCCGCCGTGAGCGCCGACGAG
>JBKJNL010000240.1:0-4309 GCA_046593615.1 Myxococcota bacterium
GCTATTCGACGAAGTTCGGCACGCCGATCTCCTACGACTTCGGCGTGCTCGACGAGCTCTACAAGGCCGACCTCTACGCCCTGGCCGACGTGCTCGACATCCCCGAGGCCATCCGCCTGGCAGCGCCGTCGACGGGCTACTTCCCCGGGCAGACCCACGAGGGCGAGCTCGGCGCCACCCTCGAAGAGCAAGACCTGTTTGCCTGGCTGTTGTTCGAGCAGAAGCTGTCCATCGACGACGTCGTGGTGCGCCACGGCGCCGACCGCGGCTTCGCCACCTTGATGAAGCAGCGCTTCGACGTCTCGCTGCACAAGCGGGCCCTGAACGCGCCCCAGGAGCGGGTGCGGCTGTCGACGACGATCCTGCCCGGGCTGCTCGAGCCCTTGAGCCCGACCGCTGTTTCCAGCACGGTGACCCCATGACCACCGCAACCCCGGCCCGCAATTCCCACTGCTCCTGGTGCGGCGGCGCCTTTGCCGTCGACGTCTGGGCCCAGAACGTCTGGCCGCGCACCTGCGTCAACTGCCACCACACGAGCCACCTGAACCCGACGCCGGTGGCGGTGCTGCTCGTGCCCGTGCTCGCCGACGACGGTGGCTTCGGCGTCTTGTGCATCCGCCGCGGCGTCGCGCCCCACGAGGGCCAGCTGGCGCTGCCCGGCGGCTACGTCGACCACAAGGACGCCAGCTGGCAACACGCCGCCGCCCGCGAGCTCGTCGAAGAGACCGGCGTCGTCGTCGACCCCGCCGACATCACGCTGTTCGATGTCCAGGGCGCGGGCGGCACGCTGCTGGTGTTTGGCCTCGCGAAGCCGTTGTCGTCGTCGGCGCTGTTGCCGTTCGTGGCGACGTCGGAGACGCAGGAGCGCGTGGTGCTCACCGCCGCGCAGACCCTGGCGTTTCCGCTGCACACCGAGGCCCTGGCGACGCTGTTTCGCGCAGGGCTTCGCCAACAGCCTGGCCAGCCGCTTCGCGAACCGGGCTGAGGATCATTCGTCGCCGGCGCAGACGCCGTCTTCGCCTTCGACGCAGGTGCCGTCGTCGCAGTCGGTGAACGGCGCGGGATCACAGATGGAGTTCGCCGGGCAGTCGCAGGTGGTGAGCTCGCCGTTGACGCAGCAGTCGAACTCCGAGCCCACCCCGCAGCCGGTGAGCGAAGCGAGGGCAGCGACGGTGAGCAGCAGGGTGAGGCGCATGGAGGCTCCGGGGTTGGCGGCAGCCTGCCACGCCGCGCTCAGGGCGTCGTGGTGGCCTCGGTGTTGGTCTTCGTCGGCGTCGTCGGCGTCGTCGGGGTCGTGGTCGGCGTCGTCGGCTTCGCCGGCGCGGCCAGCGCGGCCTCCACCGACGCCACCGTGAGCGGGTGGTAGGTCGGCCGCGCCGCAGCAAAGACGCGCTCGGCAAACGGACGTCCCCAGCTCGTCGCCAACAGCTGCTCGTAGAGGGGCAGCACGAGCTTCCGGCGCCCCTGGCGCGTGAGGTAGCGCTCGAGCAGCGGCAGCGAGCGGGCGTCGTGGTTGTCGATCACCAGCCGCAGCCACTCGAACAGCACCTCGTTGTTGCCGCCCTTCAGGCCCGACGCGTTCAGGCCCCAGGCATCGTCGAGGGCGGCCATCTGCGCCGGGGTCTGCGCGCGCGGCAGGTTCTTCAGCAGGTGCACCCACGACAGCGCGCTGTAGCGGCTGGTGTCGATCGACGACGGGGCCGCGCCGGCCGCGAGCCGGGCCACATCGGCGTCGACCTGCTGCAAGAGCGTCGACGTCGGCGGCACCGCGAAGCCCGGCAGGTCGGTGCCGTAGGCCCACTCGTCGAGGTGCATCGCCTGGCGTTCGGCGTCGCTCTGGGCGAGGTCGGACGTCACGAGCGCGAGGAAGCGCGCCGTGGTCATCGACGAAAAAGCGTGGGCGTTGAAGTAGCCCATCAAGAATTCATCGAAGCGGGCGCGGCCGACGACGCCTTCGATGTGCCGCAGAAACGCCGAGCCCTTGACGTAGGGCACGCCGCTGATGGCGTCGTCGGGGTCTTCGTCGACGTCGAGGACGCGCCACAGCTTGGATTCTTTGGCGCCCCGGCCCTGGTCTGTGCCGGAGCCGAATTCCGCGAGCTCGCGCGTCAGGTTCTGCCAGTCGAGCAGCTGGTTCATCTGCGCGCGGTCGGTGCCGTAGAGGGCCTCGATGATGCGGTCTTCGAAGTAGACGGTGGTGCCTTCGTTGAGCCAGATGTCGCTCCACGTGGCGTTCGTCACGAGGTTGCCCGACCACGAGTGGGCCAGCTCGTGGGCGATGAGCGAGACCAGCGAGCGGTCGCCGGCGATGACGGTCGGCGAGGCAAAGGTCAGGCGCGGGTTCTCCATGCCGCCGAACGGGAACGACGGCGGCAACACCAGGATGTCGTAGCGGCCCCAGCGGTAGGGCCCGTAGAGGGCTTCGGCGGCGGCCACCATGTTTTCGGTGTCGGCGAATTCGAATGCGGCGGCGTCGACGACGGTGGGGTCGGCGTAGACGCCGGTGCGCGGGCCGAGGGCGCGAAAGGCGAGGTCGCCGATGGCGAGGGCGATCAGGTAGCCGGGGATCGGCTGCGGCATCTTGAAGTCGAAGACGACTTCTCCGGCGGCGTCGTCACCCGACACCGTTCCGACGGGCGAGAGCGGCTCGGCGCTCATCACCGCGCGCATGCCCTTGGGCACGTGCACGCGGGCCTCGTAGGTGATGCGGAGGCCCGGGCTGTCCTGCAGCGGCAGCCAGGTGCGCGTGAGGATCGCCTGCCCTTGCGTGAACAAGAACGGCTGCTTCTTTGACGCCGTCTGCGCGGGCGTCAGCCACTGCAGCGCCTGGGCCTCGGGACCGGTGCGGTAGCGGATGGTCACCTTGGTTGTCGTCGATCCCGCTGGCGACGGGAGCGTCACGGTGAGGCTCGGCCCCATCAACGGGTGGTCGGGGCCCAACGCAAACGCCAGGGGCGCGCCGTCGTCGCCGGTGATGCTCTCGATGACGAGGCCCCGCTGGTCGAGGACGACGACGCGGGCTTCGGGTTTCCGCACGATGCTCAGCGTGGCGATGCCCGCGATCGACCTGGTCGCAAAGTCGGGGCGCAGATCGAGGGCGATGTGCGTGACGCGGGCTTCGTCGGGCCGGGCATGGCTGTGGACGTCGCTGTGGACGTCGCCGTGGACGTCGCTGTGGACATCGCTGTGATCGGGCACGGGGCGCTCCCTGCGGGTGGGCGTGGTGGGGTCGGAGGATGACGTCGTCGGCGTCGAACAGGCCAGCGACGGCCACACCAGCGCGATCGCGAGGGCCAGCGCGGCGCCCGCGGAACAGCACGAAACGGACGACCGGGCCATGACGCTCGTGTGCGCGTTCGTCCCGCCGACAACAACGGGGATGCCTGGCGGACACCGAAGGAACCCATGGAGCATCGCGCGCCGGCGAGTAGGATCCGCCGATCCGGTCCTCGCTCGTTTTTTTCGGGGGCCGACGTCGAGGTGAGCCATGCGGGTCGGCATCGATTTCGGAACCACGCGCACCGTCGTCGCCGCCGTCGACCGCGGCAACTACCCCGTCGTCTCCTTTGACGACGAGCACGGCGACGCTTGCGAGCACTTCCCGTCGGTGGTGGCCGACGCCGACCGCGGCCTCGTCTATGGCTTCGAGGCCTTGCGCGCCGCCGCGCCGCCGCCGTTTGGTGAAAGCGCGCCGCTGCTGCGCTCGTTCAAGCGAGCCCTCGCCGACCCGGCCGTGAACGCCGACACCCGCCTGACGGTCGGCGACGTCGAGGTGCCGCTGCTGACGCTGTTGACGGGCTTCCTCGAGGCCTTGCGCGTGGCCTTGCAGCAGCAGTCCAACGTGCCGCAGCAAGCTTCTCCGCAGAGCAAGAAAAAGAAGAAGCCCGAGGCCAGCGCGCCCACCAGTGGATCGGTCAGCGCGCCGAGTGGGGCCGTCAAGAGCGCCAAGGGCAGCAAGAGCGCCGGCACCGTGCCGCCCATCAGCCTGCTCGAGCCCGAGCCCATCGAAGCCGTCATCGCCGTCCCCGCCCACGCCCACGGCGCCCAGCGCTTCTTGACCCTCGAGGCCTTTCGCCGCGCCGGCTTCGTCGTCAAGGCCATGATCAACGAGCCCTCGGCGGCGGGCTTTGAATACACGCACCGCCAGCCGCGCGCGGTCACGAGCAAGCGCTCGCGGGTCATCGTCTACGACCTCGGCGGCGGCACCTTTGACGCCTCGCTCGTCAAGGTCGACGGCACCGCCCACGACGTCGTGGCCACCGCCGGCCACAATCGATTGGGCGGCGACGACTTCGACAACGTGCTGATG
>JBKJNL010000408.1:0-4014 GCA_046593615.1 Myxococcota bacterium
AGGCGCCGCGGTGCCGCTCGTCAGGCGTCAGAGCTTGAGCCAGGCAACGTGGTCGGCGTCGAGGCTGCCGAGCCAGAGCACGCCGTCGTGCTCTTTGGCCGCGCTGATGTGGGCGACGTGGTTGCCCTTCGGGTCTTGCAGCGAGCGGAGCGGCACGCCGTTCTGGTCGATCTCGACGACGTATCCCCAGTCGGGCGGCTTGGGGCGCAGGCGGTCAGGCAACGACGCCGTCGCGTCTTTGAAGAACGGGTAGGGGTGGATGAAGTCGAGCAGGCGCTTGCGCGTCGAGTAGAGGGCGACCCAGATGGTTCCGCGCGGCGTCACCTGCAGGTTGTCGGGGAAGCCGGGCAGGTTCTCGGTGATGACCTCTTTGATGTTCCGCTTGTCGCCGGTGAGCCACAGCTTCCACAGGCGGTAGCGGCCGGTCTCGGCGATGATGAGCGCGCTCTCGTCGGGGAGCAGCGCGAGGCCGTTGGCGAAGGTCAGCTCGCGCGCCAACACCGTCGACGTCTTCAAGACCGGGTCGTACTTGATGACGCGGCCCGAGGGGCGCTGGTCGAGGATGTCTTCGGTGAACTGGGCGATGCCCCACACCGCCGACGAGTCGGTGAAGTAGATGCTGCCGTCGCTGGCGATCTCGAGGTCGTTGACGCACTTGAACGCGTAGCCCTCGGCGCGGTCGGCGAGCACCTCGATGGCCTTTGCCGATGTCGGCTCTTTGATGTTGATCTTCAAGAGCCCGCGCTCGGCGTCGGCGACGTAGAGGAAGCCGTCTTTGCCGTGCTCGAGGCCGAGCGGCCGCCCGCCGGTGTTGATGATGGTCGTCACCGTGGCGCGCGACGCTGCCTCCTCCAGCGAGCCAGCCTGCGAGCCAGCCCGCGAGCCAGCCTGCGGGCCATCGAAGCGCACGATGCGCCCGTCTTTCAAGCCCGACCAGGCGCGGCCCTCGGCGTCCCAGGCGAAGTCTTCGGGGCCGACCACCTGGCCCACATAGGCCGGGGTCGCCGCCGCCAACGCCTCGTTCTTGCGGTAGGGCCCGTCGAGCGCCGGCGCCGGCGACGGGATCCACGGCAGCGAGCCGATGGGCGACGGCAGCGCCAACCAGGTGAGCAACACCGCCGCGAGCAAGATGCCCACGCTGCGGACGACGACGACGACAACACGACGTTCGATCACGACTCACCCTCGGCGCAGCTCACACGGGTACCACAGCGACGTCGCCGGCATGGACCGCCGTCACCACGCCGACGTCGTCCTCGATCAAGAGGGCGCCGTCGTCGGCGATGGCGACCGCCCGCCCGGAGATACCGTCGACCGACACCCGGCGCCGCAAGGTCGCGGATCGCGCGGCCAGCTTCGCGCGCACGGCGGCAAAGGCGTCGTCGTCGGCGGCGGCACCGACGTCGAGCAGCGCCAGGCGGAGGGCCGCGGCCAACGGCCCCGGGTCGAGCAGCCGCAGGCCGGCGTCGTCGAGGGCGCCGGCGCTGGCCTGCAGGTCGAACGGAAACCCGCCCACGGGCGTCGTCAGGTTGAGCCCGATTCCGAGCACCGCGGTGCGCAGCACGCTGCCCTGCCCCGCCTGCT
Organism: Myxococcota bacterium; assembly: GCA_046593615.1. GTDB lineage: Bacteria > Myxococcota > UBA727 > UBA727 > VGSZ01 > VGSZ01. The sequence goes on from JBKJNL010000408.1 coordinate 1,585, forward strand.
TCTCGGTGTCCCCCGTGCTGTGCGCCGAGCTGTGCCCGGCGATGGTCACGGCCTCGATCAGCAGCCCGCCAACCTTGCGGAAGGGCCCGAGCAGCGGGTGCGCCGTCGTCGCCGCCACCACCAGGTCGTTGGGCCACTTCACAAAGACGTCGGCGCCGCCGTTGTCGGTGTGGGCGGCGATGACGTGGGCGACGGCGGCGCAGGCGCACAGCGGCAAGCGCGGGGCCCGGGCCATCGGCAGGTCGAGGCGCAGCACCATCGACATCCACAGGCCGTGGGGGCCCGAGAGCCAGCCGCGACCGCGCCGCCCGCGGCCACCGGTCTGCTCGTCGGCGCGCACGACGACGCCGTGGGCGCAGCCGTCTCGGGCGAGGGCTTTGGCGTCTTCCTGCGTCGACGACGTGGTCGCGCGGTGGATGATCATCGGATCAAGCGACGAGCTTGAGCTTCATCGACAGGTCCATCGAGCGGGCCTGGTGCGTGAGCGCGCCCATCGAGATCAAATCGACACCGGTCGCGGCCACCGACGGCAGCCGCTCGAGCGTCATGTTGCCCGAGGCCTCGAGAAAGATGCGCTTGCCGTCGGGGTGGGCGCGCACGCGGCGCACCGACTCGGCGAGCAGCGCGTTGTCCATGTTGTCGAGCAGGATGCCGTCGACGCCAACCGCGAGGCACTCGTCGACCTGGGCCAGCGTCGAGGCCTCGACCTCGATCTTCAAGAGGTGGTGGGCGTGGGCGCGGGCGCCGGCCACGGCGTTCTTGACGCCGCCGGCGGCCTCGAGGTGGTTGTCCTTGATGAGCACGCCGTCGAACAAGCCGGTGCGGTGGTTGTGGCCGCCGCCGGCGCGCACTGCGGCCTTTTCGATGCTGCGCCAGCCCGGCGTGGTCTTTCTGGTGTCGACGACGCGGGCGCTGGTGCCGGCGACGGCGGCCACCATCTGTCGGGTCAAGCTGGCGATGCCCGACAAGCGCATCAAGAAGTTCAGGCCCGGCCGCTCGCCGATCAGCAGGCTCGAGGCGAGGCCGGTGGCGGTGATGACCTCGGTGCCCTTGGCTACGGTTTCTCCGTCGCGATGCAGCACGATTAATTGGACACCAGGATCGAGCCGTTCGAACACGCGACAAAAGACGTCGACGCCGGCCAGGGTCAGGGCTTCCTTGGCCCGCACCGTGCCGATGGCCCGGGTGGTCGCGGCCACCGTCGCGCGCGTGGTCACGTCGCCGTTGGCAGCGAGGTCTTCTTCAAAGGCGAGGTCGATCAGGCGATCGAGGAGGGGATCGATCATGGCGTCTTCCGGGGTGCGCTGCGGGAGTGGCGGTTCAGTCGCCGCTGGGCCTCTGACGCGCGATGTTGATGTTGAATGTGCCGCGCTTGGCTCTTCCAGAGTAGAATAAAAACCAATCTTCGATGGATGGCGTGCTGCACGCAACGGGCCGCACCGAGAACGCGACCGCGACGGTCTCACCGGGGGCGATGCTCGTCGGCGCGGCCTCGGGATCGAACGACAAGTTCAGGCAGACCAGCTCGGTCAGCTCGACGACGACGTCGTTGGCGGAGCGTCCGCCCACGGGCGCCTGGTTCTTCACGACCAGGGCCAGCTGCGTCTCGACGCCGGGCTCGACGAACGGGCCGAGGACCACGGCGCCGGTTGCGTCTCTGACGCCGGTGACGACGAGGTCGGGGAAGCCGGTGCCGTCGACGCTGGCGACGCACAGCTCGTTGGGCACATCGCAGTAGTGCTGGCTCGGGCACTGCTCGTCTTTCAGGCACGGGATGCCCGAGAGCTCGCCGACCAGGCAGCCGGCCCCGACGAAGCCGAAGACGCCGACGACGCCGACGACGCCGACGACGCCGACGACGACGCGCGCGGCGCCGACTGCGACGGAGCGGCGGGTGCGCGCGCGCCCGGTGATGGCAGCGCTCATCGGGCACCTGCCAGCGATGCGGCCAGGGACACGGCCCGGGAGCTTGTCGACGTCGAGAGCGCTGCCGGTTGCGGCGCCAGCTCCGACGGCGTCAGCGGCTGAAACGGCGCAGGCAGCTCGCCGGCGGGGGCGGGATCGTGGCTCATGATCAAGGCCAGCCCGAGCCCGCTGGCGACGACGGCGCCCACCGCGGCCGGCCAGGCGACCACGGCCGCGATGCCCCGCTGCACCAGCAGGCCGTCGAGGCCCGCGCGCTCGTGCCCGCCGCTGCGGGCTTCGCGCTCGACGCCGAGGCCGAAGACAAAGGCGGCCGCCGACAGCACGCCGAGGCCGACGCCGGCGCCCACCGTGAGGTGGCCGTCGACCCAGGTGTCGACGCCCGACAACGACGTCGACAATGCCTTTGCATCGGCGTTGCCGGCGTCGGCCTGCAGCGCCCGATCGGCGATCGCCCGCGCGCCGGCGCGGTCGCCGGCGTCGAGCAGGGCGTGGGCGTAGCGCGCC
>JBKJNL010000416.1:0-5273 GCA_046593615.1 Myxococcota bacterium
GGTCACCGGCGCCTTTGCCGGGTGGGCGGCCTGCACCACCTTGGCCCGCACCGGCGCCGCGGGCACGACCGGAACGACGGGATCGGGCGTCGCCACCGGATCGGGCGTCGGCGTCGCCACGGGATCGGGCGTTGGGGTCGCCACCGGATCGGGCGTCGGCACCGGCGTTGGTGACGCCACCGGATCGGGCTGCGTCACCGGATCGGGCGGTGTCACCGGATCCGGCGTCGCCACCGCGACCGTCTCGTCGTTGAGCAGGGGCACGACGGTGACCAGGGCGACGGCCATGACGGCCACCGCCGCCAGCAGCAGGCCCGCGTGCAAGAGCGGCCGCTTGCGGGGCACCAGGGGTGCTCCGACGACGTCGTCGTTGGCGGCGGGCGTCACGAGGGGCGCGGCGGCACCGACCGCGGCGGGCAGGTCGGCTTCGACGTGGGCCGGCGGCGGCACCAACACCGGCGACGGAGCGGTGGAGGCGGTGTCGAACAGGCCGGCCATCGGGTCGACCACCGGCGGCGGCGGCGGCAGGCGGGCCCCCGGCGACGAGAGCTCGGGCAGCGACGTCAGCGTGGGCGCCCCCGGCATCGGCGGCACCGGCGGCAGCGCCGACTCAAACGACGACGACGCCAGCGACACCAGCGGCGGCATCGACGACGACAACAGGCCCGGCGGCAACGGCGGCAGCGACGGCATCGACGGCAGCGACGGCATCGACGGCATCGACACCGGTGGCATGCCACTCGGAACCTCGAGGCCGACCGCTGGCATCGGCGGCGGCGCCAGCGTGATCTCCGGCCAGGTCAACGCCGGGGGCGCCACGGCGAAGCCATCGTCGAGGACGAGCTCGGGCACCCCGCCAGTGGCACCCGCACCCGCACCCGCACCCGCAGCGGCAGCGGCAGCGGCGTCGGCCATGTCGTCGGCCCGGGCGGCGGCGTCGTCGTCGGCGCTGACGGTGTGGAGGGTGTTTGGGGACTTGGGGTCGTTGGCCATGGCTTCACCGGGGGGAGCGGATGCAGCGCTGTCGATCAGCGCGCGGCAGCGGGACAGACCGAGCTTGGCCTCGGCGTCGCGCTCGTCGATCTGCAGGGCGGCTTCATAGAGGCCCTCGGCCAGCGCGTAACGGCCGGTCGCCATGTAGACGGCGGCTTCTTCGATGAAGCGCCGGCCGTCACCGCGGTGGTTGCCCGGCACGGGCGGGCCGGCGGCAGCGGCGTCGACGACGAAGCCCATGCCCCGCATTTCTTTGGCGAAGCTCTTCACGTGGTCGGTCGAGACCGGAAATCCCTGGCTGGCGCTGGCGCGGGCGACGTCGTCGGCGCTGCGCACGCCGTCCATCAGGCTGAGCACGGTGTGCTCGAGCTCCCACAGCTCCCAGGTGACCGAGCGGCCCGGGCCCGAGCGGCCCTGGAGCGGGCCCGCGTCGACGACGCGAAAGGCGCGGCCGCCGGCTTTTTCGATGGGGATCACCTGCAGGTCGTCGCGGAAGCGACCGAGGCGCTCGTCGGAGCTCATATGGCGGCGATGCTACTCGGCCCCTGTGGCCACCGGCAGTTTTGCGCCGGGCTGGCGACGCTCGTCGTGGCCGGCGCTCCTGGCTGCCCCTCGCGACCACCCCGCGGCGACAATTCTGCGGTTGGCCATGAAGGAGCGAAGCCGCGTCAGCGTTGGTACCCTGTGAGCATGCAGTTCTCCGATCGCCTCCACCAGATGCGCATGCAGGCCAAGACCCTGCGGCGCTCGATCGAGCAGCTCGAGACCACGGGCCGCGAGACGTTGCAGCGCCTCGGCATCAAGCCGGTCCCGAGCCAGCCCGAAGCCGCCATCGTCGACGTCGGCGCCCCCCTGACCTTCTCGTCGCGGCTGCCGGTGCTTTTGAAGAAGGGCGTGCAGGGCCTGGTGCTCGGGACGTCGTTTGCGCTGCTCGGGGTCGCGCTCTTGTTCCTCGGCATGTTCACCGGCGCGGCCGCCCTCGCCTACGTCTTCATCACCCGCGGCCTGGGCCTGCGGATCACGCCCACCCGCGCTGCCTGATCTCCTGAGCGCGCTGAGCGCTGCACCTTCTGATCTGATGACTGGCTGATGACTGGCTGATGACTGGCCTGCAGCAACGTCCTGGAGCACGCTGAGACCCGCGTGTCCCGCTCCCGCCCGAGCGGCCCTGGAGCGGTAGAGCGGCGCCGTTTGTCCTGGTCTTTGTCGTCGTCGTCTCGTCTCGTTTCCGTCCCGCCACGTTCGAGGTTTCCATGCGCCTCTTTTCCACCGCCCTGTTCGCCGCCGTCGTCACCCTCTCGTTGGCCGCCGGCGTCAGCCGCGCCGACGAGCCGAAGAAGGACAAGAAGGGCGACGCCTCGGTCGACGCCTTTTTCGACGACCCAAAGGCAGCGAAGCCGTCGTCGATGGACGCCCTCAACAAGGCGACCCAGGGCATGGCCAACAAGGAAAAGAAGGACGGCATGGCGGTCAAGTCCGCCGAGTCCAACGAAGAAGCCCCGGTGAACCTGCACGCCGCCTTTGCCGCGCAGAAGATCGTCATGGACAAGAAGCTCGGCTGCCAACCCGCGGGCCGCGAAAAGAAGAAGCTGACGTTCTTCGAGTTCGACGAGCTGCCCCAGGTCGGTCAGCCCTTCGAGGTCTGCGTGACCCTGTCTTCAAAGGCCGGGCGCGAGATGTCGATGAGCGTCGCCGTCGTCGACCCGCGCAACCAGCGGCTGGTCAAGGCCGAAGACGTCATCGACTTCCGCGGCCGCACCACGCGCATGGACCACGTGCTCGAGTTCCCGGCACCGCAGTTCAAGATGGCCGGCCAGCACATGTACGTCGTCGAGCTCGACGGCAAAGAGGTCGGCCGCCTGCCCTTGTTCGTCGTCAAGGTCACCGACGACGCCGCCCCCGCCACCGCCGCCCTGCCCGCGCCGTGAGCTGAATTGCGATCGGGCACGAACGGGCTGGTCGTAGAGGGTCCGTGGCGGTCAAACGAGTTCCGGTCGGACCGGTGATGGTGGCGCTGGTGACGGTGGCTTTCACCGTCGCCGGCATCAAGCTGGTGGCCTTTGACTACTCGCTCGCCGACATCATGCCGCGCACGCAATACGACGTGACGCTGCGAGCGGCCTACGACGGCCACGACGGCGAGGCCCGCGTCCGCACCTTTCTGCCGGTCTCCGACGCCCGCCAGCAGGTCGTCAAAGAAGAGAACCTGACGGCGTCGCCGACGACCCTGTCGACCGAGACCGTGGGCTTGAACCGGGTGGCGACCTGGGACACCAACGCCGCCCCCGACGGCTCGACCCTCGCCTACCGCTTCTCGGTGCTCGGCACGGCGCTGCGCTACGAGATCGATCCCGCGCTGGCGGTGCCCGGCAGCTACCCGTCGTCGGCGGCGCCGTACCTGAAGGCCGAAGAAGACATCCAGTCCGACGACCCCCAGATCGGCGCCACCGCCGTCGCCATCCACGCCGACGTCGGCCCCGTCAAAGACCGCCTCACCGCCATCTTCCAGCTCACGAGCGGCATGCCGCAGCGACCCTTCAAGGGCACCACCGACGCCCTCACCGCGCTGCGGCTCGGCGAGGCGAGCTGCAACGGCAAGAGCCGCCTGTTCGTGGCCCTGGCCCGCCGCGTGGGCATCCCCGCGCGTCTGGTCGGCGGCTTCATCATGAACCCCGGCATCAAAAAGACGACGCACCAGTGGGCCGAGGCCTGGATCGCAGGTCATTGGATTCCCTTCGATTCAACCAACAAACATTTCGCCAGCATTCCCGAGCGCTACTTGACGCTCTACACGGGCGATCAGTCGTTGTTTCGCCATACATCCGACATCAACTTCGACTACCGCTACGAAACCGAGACCCTGCTCGTGCCGTCGCCAAAGGCAAAGACGTCGTTCAAGCTCTTCAACGTGTGGGCGCTCTTCGACCGGCTCGGCCTGACCTTCATGCTCTTGCGAACGCTGCTCATGCTGCCGGTCGGCGCGCTGGTCGTGGTCATCTTCAGAAACGTGGTGGGACTGCCGACCTTCGGGACGTTCCTGCCGGCGCTCATCGCCGCGGCCACCTCGGAGACCGGCCTGTTGTGGGGCATCGTCGGCATTCTCATCGTCGTCGTCGTCGCCGCCACCGTGCGGCGCTTGTTCCACCGCTTGCAACTGCTGCACTCGCCGTCGCTGGCCATCTTGTTGGCGGCGGTCGCGGTCACGCTGCTCGTGACCTCGCTGGGGGCCGAGGCCATCGGCTTTCGCAAGCTGGCCTACGTCACGCTCTTCCCGGTCGCCGTGCTGGCGATCTCGGCCGAGCGCTTCTTCCTGCTGCTCACCGAAAAGGGCGCGCCCAGCGCGTTCAAGGCCCTGGGCGGCACGTTGTTCGTGGTGTCGGCCTGCTACGCCGTCATGAACAGCCTGGCGCTGCAGGTGCTTCTCATTGGCTTTCCAGAGTTTTTGCTCTGCGTGGTCGCATTGGATATTTATCTGGGGCGTTGGATCGGCATTCGTTTGTTGGAATATCGGCGCTTTCGCTCGATCCTGTTTCCGGCCACGGCGGGCGTGGGTGGCCCGTGATCGGGCTCTGGCGACAACTCTGGCGACAACGTTGGCGACAGCTCTGGCAACAGCTTCATCAGCTGCGGTCGGGCCTGCCCGAGATGTTGGTGCGCCGCGACGCTCTGATCGGCATGAACCGCAGAAACGTCGAGCTCGTCTACGCCCACAACCCGCGCGCCGCGTATCCCGAAGCCGACGACAAGCTGCTGTGCAAGGAGCTGATGGCCCGTCACGGCGTCGGGCTCGCAAAGACCCTGGCCATCTGTGACGGCCTGTTCGCGATCCCCGCGACGCTGAAGACGCTGCAGGACCTCGAGCACTTCGTCATCAAGCCGGCGAATTCGTCGGGCGGCGAAGGCATCATCGTCGTCGGCGCCCGCCGCGATGCGCAGAGCTGGCACAAGGCCAGCGGCGTCGGCGTCGTCACCGAAGAAGAAGTGCGTCATCGCCTGGGCGAGATCGTCTTTGGCGCTTTCAGCGGCGACCTCGAAGACCGGGCCTTTGTCGAAGAGCGCGTCTTTCCGCACCCGGTCTTTGCCGACTTCTGGAGCGGCGGCTTGTGCGACGTCCGCGTGATCACGCTCGAGACCCGACCGGTGTTTGCCATGGTGCGGGTGCCGACCTTCGAGTCCGACGGACGGGCCAACCTCCACCAGGGCGGCATCGGCCTCGCCCTCGACATCGACACCGGCGTCACCGTCCGCGCCCACCACCGGGGCCGCTCGATCACGCACCA
>JBKJNL010000456.1:0-5839 GCA_046593615.1 Myxococcota bacterium
CCCTCGCCGCCGCCGACGCCGTCGGCCGGGCTGTCGGTGATGCCGACGGCATCGGCGACGACGGCTGCTGCATCGCCAGCCACGCCGCGGCCCTCACGCTGCGCCTGGCCCTGCTGCCCCACGTTGCCGACGACGGCGGCCCGCCGTTGCAGCGGGTGCTGCCCTTCGTCGAAGCCGTCGTCGACGTCGCCGGCGGCGCGGCGTTCAGCAAGACCATGGTGCCGCTGCTGCAGGTCGGCGCCGGCGTCGACCTTGGCGTGCACCTGCCGCTGTCGTCGGCGCTGGCGTTGCAGCTGCGCGGCGGAGCCCGGGCCCGGCTGCTCGAGCCCCGCACCGTCGTCGACGACCGCGTCGTCGACGAAGGCGTCGTCGGCCTGCCCGTCTCGCTGTCGTTGAGCTGGAGGCTGCCTTGATCCGACACCTCGGTGCCCGGCTGTTCGGCCGCGGGGTCGACGTCGAAGCCGTCGTGCGTGAGCACGGCCCGCGGGTCCGCTCGCTGCTGCGCAAGACCTTTGGGCCCGGCGTCGACGTCGACGACCTGTGCCAGATCGCGATGCTCGAGATCGTGCGCTCGCTGCCGGGCTTCAAGGGCGACAGCCAACTGTCGACGTGGATCCACCGCGTGGTGCTGAACGTCGCCTACCAGGAGATGCGCCGGGCCTACCGCCGCCCCGAGCTGGTCGACGTCGACGACGTCGAAGCCAGCGGCGCCCTCGCCGGCGGAGCCCTCGCCGACGGCGACGACGCCCACGACCGCCTCGAACGGCAAGAGTCCGAGCGCCTGCTCTATGCGGCCATCGCTGCCCTGCCGCCGCACCAGCGCTTCGCCGTGGTGCTGCACGACCTGCACGGGCTGACCTTGAAGGACGCCGCCGAGCAGCTGCAGACGCCGTTGTCGACGGTGGCGGCGCGCGTGCAGAGCGGACGCGCGGCCCTGGCCGACGCCCTCGGCGAAGCGCTGCGCCAACGCAAACCTCGTTCTCGCGCCCGCGCGCGACGGCCGGTGCTCGCATGACCGGTTCGCTCCAGGGCCGTTCGGGGCCGTCGACGTGTCCGCAGGTGCGCCCCCGGCTGGTGGCGTTCGTCAAGGCCGACCTGCCGGCCCTCGAGGTCACCCTCGTCGAGGCCCACGTCGCCCACTGCGCGGCCTGCTCCGACGTGGTGCAGGTGCTCGAGCAGGGCTTCGCGATGGCCGACCGGCGCGACAGCGACCTGCCTGGTGTTGGCGTTGGTGTTGGCGTTGACCTTGGTGTCGGCGTCGACGTCGGCGTCGATTTTCGCGGAGATGGACCGGCCCAGCTGGCGGCACGCGTGGCCCGCTCGGCCCGCACCCGCCGCATGCTTCCCCTGGTCTCCGCAGCCGCAGCGATCGTCGTCGTCGTCGGTGCGGTGGGCTGGCAGCTGTCGTCGTCGCCGCGGAGCGCTGGCGGCGTCATCGTCGGAGTTCCTGCTGTGCCCGCGCCGACGGCGGGGCCGCAGTCCGCGGTGGCTGCACAGTCGACGGCGCAGTCGATGGAGGGCGGCGAGGCGAGCGTCGACGGCGACGGCGGCGGGCTCGAGCGCACCCGCCCCACGCCCCACCTGCGCCTGGTGGCCGCACCGGGCTGGCAAGGCTCGGTGGAGCGGCGCGACGACGTCACCACCGAGGTGCACCTGCGGCAGGGCGCGGTCGCCTTTGCCTTTGCCGGCGGCCAGGGACGACGGCTGCTGATCGACACCCCCGCCGGCGCCATCGAGGTGGTCGGCACCCGCTTCGTCGTCGACGTCGTCGACGCCGGCATGGCCGTCAGCGTGCAGCACGGGCGCGTGCGCCTGCTGAACAGCGGTCGCCTGGTCGAGGCCGGCGAGCGCGTCGTGGTCGGCGCCGGCCCGGACTCCCCGCTGCAGGGACGCGCGGGCTCGCGCACAGGCGCGGCGAGGCTGTTGTCCGACAGCTTCCTTGACGATCCGGTCAACCCGGCGACGACGCCGTCCCCCACCACATCGGCGTCGCGCGATCGCCGCTCGCTCACCTACGTCGTCGACGAGATCGATCGCGCCGAGCAGGCGCTGCGCGCCGGACGCCGCGGCGAAGGGCTGGCCATCTTTGCCGCCCTGCGCGCCGACCCGGCCTGGGCCCGCCAGCGCGACGTCGTCGACTTCGAAGAGGCCCGCCTGCGCGGCCTGGTGCTCGGCGACGTCGACGAAGCCCGCCGACGCCTGCGCCGACTGGCCGATCGCAGCGGTGGCGTCGCCGACGAAGCCCGCCTGGCGCTGTGCGAGCTCGACATCGCCCGCCAGCCTTGCGTGGCCCGCGCCTGCCTGCGCCACGTCGAGGAGCGCGGCGGGCCGCAGGCCCAGAGCGCGCGACGCCTCTTGCAACGCTCGCAGGTCGCCGAGCGCTGCGAGCAGGGCCGCTGACCGCTGACGACGACGACCGCGACGACCACCCCGACGACGACCGCGACGCGCCAACGACACGCCGACGACATATTGTCGGGCCATGACCACCCGCGACCTCGACCGCGTCGCCGCCGCCCTCGCCAAGAACGACGACGTCGTCTACCTGACCGGCGCCGGCATCTCGGTGGCCTCGGGCATCTCGCCGTACAGAAATGGTCCCGATGCGGTGTGGGCCAACTTTATCATGGATTGGGGCACGGTGGCCCGTTTCCACCAGGATCCCCTGGCCTGGTACCGCGAGTTCTGGATCAAGGCCCACCCGTCGCTGATGGACGATCCATCGACGGTGCAGCCCAACGCCGGCCACCAGGCAGTGACGCGTTTGTTGCAGAAGAATTCGAAGCACAAGCTCATCACTCAGAACATCGATGGTCTGCACAGACGCAGCGGCGCGCCCGCCGATCGCCTCTCGGAGATCCACGGCCGTCACGACGTCTTTGTCTGCTCGAACATGATGTGCACGCAGGGCCGCGCGCCGCGCGCCGGCTTCGACCTGAAGCGCATTGCCGACGGTGAGGTGCCCGAGTGCGAGGTGTGCGGCGACGCCATCCGACCCTTGGTGCTGCTGTTCGACGAGATGTATGAATCGCAGCCATTCTTTCGCGCGCGCGAGGCCCGGCGTTGGCTGAACGACGCCACCGTCGTCGTCTTTGTCGGCACCAGCTTCTCCGTCGGCATCACGGCGATGGCGCTGCAGGCCGCGCGCTACAGCAACGCGCTGGTCGTCAACGTCAACATCGACAAGGTCGACGACGGCAGCATCGGCTTCGTCGACCTGCTCGGAAAGTCAGAAGAGATCCTGCCGCTGCTGGCCGACGCCGCCGGCGCCTGACTGTGGGGTCGGCTCACAGCGGTCGGTTCAGGTCTTCGGCGAACTTGCGGGCCACGTCGTCGGCGGAGGGAATGACGTCGGGGTCGTCGACAAAGAACCGCGACAGCGTCGCGATGTAGATCTGCCCGAGGATCACCGTGATCGACGACGCCGTGGCCGCGGCGATGGCGCCACCGACCAGCGAGCCCGCGCCGGGCATGAATTTCAACAAGCCGGTGACGAGGGCCCGGCCCGTGACCGTGGCCCCGACCGTCATCGACGCCGACGACACCAGCGTCGTCAAAAACGCCGTCGACAGCGGCAGCCCGAACACCGCCGAGATGCCCGCGAGCATGGCCACCTGGATGGGCGCCAGCAGCGCGGCGTCGGCAAACGGGATGGGGATGGCACCCACCGCACCGGCCGCCGTCGCCGACGTGCCGACGACGATCTGCGCGCGCAGCTGCTTCTGTTTGACGCTCACCTTCTGGGCCGCGGCAAAGGCGCTTTTATGCCCCTCCGGGACGAGGTCCATCGAGATGTCCACGAGCTCTTCGAGACCTTTGGGGAGGAACTTGTTTCCCTCTTCGTCGACTTCGGCGAGGGCCCGCACGCGCACGACCTGCCGGGCCTGGGGGATGAGCTCTTTGACCACGCGCGCGAAGCCGTCGTCGTTGTGGCGCTTGGTGATGACGACGACGAGGGGCACGCGGGCGGCGAGCATCTGCCCCACGCGGGTCTCGCCCTCTTCGACGCGGCGCGAGCCTTCGGCGATGCACAGCCAGGCCAGGTGCACGTGGCGCGTGGGATCGGGATCGCTGTTTCTCTCGATGACCAGCCGCTCGAGCTCGCGCGCGGTCTCTTCGAAGCTCGACATCTCGAGGCCGCGGGTGTCGATCAACGAGACCGGCACGCCCTCTTTGGTGATCTCGCGCGACGATTGCGTGACCGGCCGCCCCTGCCCGGTCTCGGCCATGCGTCCCTGAAAGACGGCGTTGATCAACGTGCTCTTTCCGACGCCACTCTTGCCCGCGATGATGATGTTGACGCGCCCCCGTCGACGAAGGGCTTCGTCGAGCGCGATCTTCACCGCGTTGCCGACTTGAAAATCATTCATGCAGCGCGGCCTCCTCGCTCGATGCAAACCGGTCGCGAAGCCTAGCCACTCCGGTGCGCGCACCGCGGAAGCTCAGGTCTTGACCGAGGCGCAAGCCGTGGAACGTCGAGCCAGGAGCGGTAGGCTGCGCCCATGATTCGGCGACACGTCGTCATCACCGGCGCCGGCCGCGGGCTGGGCCTGGCCATCGCCGCCGCCGCCGCCGCCCGCGGCGACATCGTCACCGCCACCCTGCGCGACCCAGCGCGCGGCGCGGCACTGCGCGCGCTCGCTGAGTTCTTCCCGGATCGGGTGCGCATCGTGCCGCTCGATGTCGCCGACGAAGCCTCGTGCGCGGGCCTCGCTGCGCATGTGGCCGCGCATGTGGCCGCCGCGCACCTGACGGGTGGGCACGGGGCCGCCAGACATGTGCCTGGCGAGCTCGCGTCCGGCGAACGGGGGGCCGTCGACGTCGTCGTCCACAACGCCGGCATCAACGGCCAGAGCCCCGAGCTGCAAGACCGCCGCTTCACCGGCGAGCTGGGCGCGCTGCGCCTGTCGTCGCTGGAGCACATGCTGCGCGTGAACGCCCTCGGCGCTTTGCTGGTCACCCAGGCCCTCGTGCCGGCGCTGTCGTCGACGGCGTCGGTGGTGTGCCTGTCGTCGCGCCGGGCTTCGCTCGCCGGCAAAGACCGCGGTGGCAACTACGGCTACTGCGTCAGCAAGGCCGCGCTCAACATGATGGTGCGCGGCCTGGCCCACGACCTCGCGCCGCGCGTCGTCGTCGCCGTCCACCCCGGCGAGGTCAAGACCGCCATGGGACAGCCCGACGCCACCCTGACCCCCGACGACGCTGCCGCCGCGCTGCTGGGCTTCATCGACCGGCTGACACCCGCGCTCAGCGGCCGCTTCTTGCGCTGCGATGGCAGCGAGCTGCCGTGGTGAGCGGCTCGTGACGACGACACCGAACACGACGCCGAACACGACGCCGCCCGCGAGCCCACCGGCACATGCACGGGTGAGCACGCTGCCCGCGCTGCTGCTGGCCCGCGCCGCCGCGCGGCCGGGAGTGCCCTTCATCGTCGTCGGCGGCCGATCGCTCGACCTCGCCGCCCTGGTGGCCGAAGCCCATGGCGCCGCCCGCGGCCTGCGGGCCCACGGCGTCGTCGCCGGCCGCCCGGTGCTGCTGCTGCTGCACGACATCGAAGACTTCTTTGCCATCTTCTGGGGCTGCCTGTTCTGCGGCGCCGTGCCCGCCGCGGTGGCCGTGCCGCGCGACGCCGAGGTCGAGGTGGAGGGCGGCACCCTCCGCGCCGACGACACCAACTCGCTCGCGGACGTGGTCGAGGAGGTTCGCTTCCAGCAGTCCACCGCCCGCAGCTCGATCGCGCCCGCCGTGCTGTCGCTCGTCCTGGTCGCCCTCGCATTGCTGATGCGACTGCTCAACGCGGCCAGCGAGCTCCGCGTGCCTGAGCTCGCCCTCGCCTCCC
>JBKJNL010000553.1:0-3118 GCA_046593615.1 Myxococcota bacterium
CGGGCACTGCCCGTGACGAACGTGACCGCAGTGGGGAAGCTCGTTGAAAAGTTCTCAGCGCCCCCGTCGGCGAAGTCGGCGTCGTTGACCGTGACCCGGACTTCGAGGGCGCCATCATTGGGGCCAATGGTCTGGGCGGAGAGCAGCACCGGAACGTTGATGTTCGTGGTCGCAAACGCGTCACCACCTTTGACGAGGACGGTGGGGCCGCCGGGAGCCGTGGTGTCGAGGGCGATCTGCAGGTCGATGCCGGCCGGGTTGCCGTTCTGCAGCACCACCTCGTTGCCGGCGTCGTCGCGCAACTTCACGAACACCAGCTTGTTGCCGTCGCCCTGGGCCAGCAGCAGCGGGTAGAGCACGTCGTTCACGAACACGTCGGTGGCGGCGCCGAGGAAGCTTGGGTCGTTGGCGACCTCGATCTCGACGACGTCGGCGGCCACCCCGGAGAGCTGCACGGTGACGAAGGGCGTTCCGGTCAGCGCGCCGTCGGGTGCCGCGTCCTTCTTGCGGCCGAGCAGTGCGACGGTGATGCCGGTGTTGACGAGGGTCGTGTCGAGGACGATCTGGTCGGTGGCCGCGGGGCTCGCCGACTGGTTGCCGGCGACGTCGCGGAAGCACACGCCCACTGTCTTGGTGTTGTTCGTCGACGACGCAAAGGCCGCGAGCAGCGCACCTGGCGAAAAGGCGACATAGCTCGCGCTCGCGCACGTCGCCGCGCTGCCCGCGGTCACGTCGATGACGCCCATGGACGTGACGTCAGGCGCCCCCGACGTGATCGCCACCGGGATGTTGGACAGCCGCCTCGTCTTGTCAGCGCCATTCTCGACGACGATGGTGCCGCCGGGGGCCACGGTGTCGAGGCCGATGGTGTCGTTGACGAGAGAGATGTTGCCGGCGGCGTCCTTGAGGCACAGCAGCACCGTCTTGGTGCCGTCGCCGGCGACGAGGGCCTGGGAGATGTCGGTCTGGCCGACGCCGACGGCGCTGAAGGTGCCGCTGCTGCAGTCGACGGTCTGGTTGCCGAGCTTGGCGGTCACACCGCTCTCGGCGATGCCGGCGATGCGGGCGACGACGTTGACGGTGTTCACCAGCTCGCCGGCGGTGCCCACGCTGGGGCGGAGCTCGAGGGTGCCGGCCGGTCCGGTCTGATCGAGGGTGACGGTGCGCGTGACGGGACCCGTCGTGTTGCCGAGGCCGTCGCGGATGCACAGGTTGATGATCGTCGACGCTGCGATCGGGATCTGGTGGGCCAGGGTCGCCGCCAGCGTCGTGTACGGCGCCGTCGCGCAGCTCAAGGTCGTGTTGGCCACCGACATGGTCAGCGGGCCGTTGGCGTCGCTGGCGTCGATGGCCAGGGCGACGGTCGTGTTGTTGGTGGTGACCGCGCCCGCGCTGCCGTTGACGGTAAAGGCGGTGACCACAGGCGCGGTGACGTCGACGACCACGCTGTCTTGCAACACCGCCGACACGTTGCCGGCTTGATCGCGCAGGCAGGCAAAGGCCGTTTTCGATCCGCTGCCGCCGCTCAGGGTGTGGGCCAACGTCGCCGTCGCTGGCTGGTAGCTCGCGGCCGCGATCGGGCAGGTGACCGGGTCGGTGTTCTGCACGAGCACGCCGGTGACGTCGTTGGAGAAGGTGAGCCGCGCCGTCGTGGCCAGCGTTCCGATGAGGGCCGCGCCCTCGGCGAGCTGCACCGCGCCGACGGGGACCGTGCGGTCGACGTTGATGGTCGTCGACGCCGAGCTCACGTTGCCCGCGGCGTCCCTGAAGCAGGCGAAGTAGTTGCGCACGCCGTCGCCGGCGGAGAGGGCGATGGGATCGTCGCCGGCGGGGTTGCCGTCGCCGAGCACGACGGGCGAGCTCGCCGGCAGCGCGAGGTAGCCGGAGTTGGTGGCGCAATCGACGGCCTCACCGTGCTTGAGCGCCGCGGCGTCGCCGGCGGCGGTGCCAAAGGTAAAGACGGCCCGCACGCTGCCCGAGGTGGAGAACCCGGTCGGGTCGGACGACGTCGACGACGCCACCCCCAGCGCGGTCCCGCTCGGCGCGGCGGTGTCGAGGATGATGGTGTCGGTGTGGCCGGGAGTGGTCCCGCAGCTGGTGAACACCTGGCTCTGGTTGCCGGCGGCGTCGCGGAAGCGCACGGCCACGGTCTTTGTGCCGTCGGTCGAGGGCAGCAGCGCGCTGGTCACCGTGGAAAACGCGACGAAGGGCTCGGTGTCGGCGCAGCCGTCGGTGGCGACCTGCATCTCGGTTGCACCCGTGGCCGCCAACGTCAGGCCGGCGGCGACGCTGTTGGTCGCCGCCGCACCCGACTCCACGCACACACCGGTGGAGCCGCACGGCGCGACAGTGACGGCGACGGGCGCGCCGCGGTCGAGGTCGATGCCATCGCTCGCGGCGGGAGACTCGTTGCCGGCGTCGTCGCGGAACACCACGAGCACCGTCTTGCCGCCGTCGGTCGACGTGCCGCCAGCCTCTTCGATGGCGACGGCGACGTTGGTGGGGCTGATGCTCAAAACCTGGAAGGCTTCAGCATCTGCCGGATTGTCAGGCGTGAGCAGCTTGAATTCGCTCGCGCCTGACGCCTGGATGGCGGCGTTGATGGTCAGCAAATTCGTGGTCGTTGCACCGTTCGCCAACACGATGGCCGCGCCGGCCGGGGACACGGTGTCGAGAACGATGGTCTTTTGCGTGCCGGCGGGCGCCACGTTACCGGCGTTGTCTTTGAGCTGCACAAAAATGCTCTTTGTGCCATCACCAGAAGACAAGGTGAAGGGCTGCGGCGACGATGTAAATGGTGAAAAAGCCTGGGTAGCGCCGGCGAATGTGCTGTCTTGTGAGATGCGGTAGCTCGCGACGTCGGCGGGCGCGTTGGCGACCGTGATTGTGATGAAGGGAGAGCGGGTGAGGGCCGCGCTCACACCGTTCTTGTCGAGGCCAGCCAAGGTGATGTCCCCGGCGGCAACGGCGGGCGCGCTCTTGTCAAAGGTGATGGCGTCGACGACCGCGCTGGCGCCACGGTTGCCGGCGTTGTCTTCGAAGCAGGCCTCGAAGCACTTGCCGCCCTGCGCCGCGGTGGCGCCGAGAGACAGGTTCAGGCCGACCGTCTGCTGCAGCG
>JBKJNL010000692.1:0-3810 GCA_046593615.1 Myxococcota bacterium
GATGCCCGTGGCCTGCAGGATCATCTCGCGCTCGGAGGCTTGCTCGCTGGCAAAGGCCTCGCGCAAGAAGCGGCTGGCCTCGCGCCGCATGTTCTTCAGATCGACGCCGCGGGTGTCGGCGACGTCGAGGAGGGCCTCGCGGAATTCGCCGGCCGAGCGGTACCGCTTCTCGGGATCGTTTTGCAGAGCGACGTCGAGCAGGTGCCGCCATTCGATGTCGATGTCGCGCCACGAGCGCGGGCGGTGGTCGCCCTTCATGGCCACGCGCCAGACCTGCTCTTCGGGCAAGCCTTCGTAGAAGCGCTCGTTGGCGATGAACTCGTAGAGGACGACAGCGGCGGAGTAGACGTCGCTGCGTCCGTCGAGGGCCTTGTCGCGCACCTGCTCGGGCGCGTTGTAGCGGAGCTTGCCGACCATCACGCCGGGCCGCGTGAGCTCGCGCTTCAGCTCGTGGGCGGCGAGGCCGAAGTCGATGAGCTTGGTGTTGCCGTCGAAGCCGAGCATGACGTTGTGGGGCGAGACATCGCGGTGAACGATGTTGAGCGCCCGCCCGGTGTCGACGTCGTTGAGGCTGTGCGCGTGCTCGAGCCCCTCGAGCATGTCGGCGATGACGTGGACGATCAGCGCCTCGGGCAACGCCTTGCCGAGCTTCTGGGCCCGGGTCTGCACGTCGCGCAGGTTGCGGCCCGAGATGAACTCGAGGCTCAAGAAGTAGGTCTTCTCGATGACGCCGGCGTCGAGGGTGCGGGCGATGCGCGGGTGGGCCAGCTTCTGGACGACGCGGGCCTCGTCGAGGAAGCGGCCGATGGCCTCGCGATCAGCCTTGAGGTCGGACCGCACGGTCTTGACGACGCAGACTTCTTCCTGGCCCTCCTGGATGGACTCGGGCAGCTGCCGCATCTTCGACTCTTCTTCGTCGACGGGGCGCAGCGCGAGATAGACCGCTCCCATGCCTCCCTGGGCGATGAGCCTCAGCAAGGTGAAGGGGCCAAAGGGCCGCGGCAGGTCGTTCTGGTCGACGGACATTTGCTTCGAAGTGCGGCTGACTGATACCACGCGGGGACGGTCGTCGTCGTGAACCCGCTCCCGCTTCCTGTTCTGGTCATCGTCGCGCTCGTCGCTTTTTCGGGCGTTGGAGTGGGCGCGGCCCGGGCTGCACCCGCGGCGCCCAAAGCCAAGCCGGCGGTCGCCCTGCTGCCCACCACCGGCGACGCACCACGCGATCAACGCACGCGCCTCGACACCGCCGTTCGCAAGGCGCTGGTCGCCGACGGCGGCTACGTCGTGCTCGGCGCCAAAGAGACCGCCGAGGTCATCGCGCTCATGGCCGACCAGGGCACCATCTGCACCGCCACCGAGCTGCCGTGCCTGCAGCGCCTGGGCATCCTCGCCGACGCCGAGCTGCTGTTGATTCCCGAGGCCAACGGCGAGCGTGAGCTCGACGTCACCATCACGCTGCTCACCATCGAAGACGCCACCGTTGTGCGCACAGTCCGCGGGCCGGTCAACCTCGCCACCGGCAGCGCGCAGAAGCTCACCGACCGCGCCCTGCACGGCGGTGACGACCCCGACGAGGTGCGCGTGACGCCCGACCCGCTGGCTCGCGAGCCCGATCGCCCGACGCCGGGTGAGCCCATCGACGAGACCAAGCTCAACGACATGCAGTTCGCCGGCGTCACCGTCGCCGGGGTTGGCGGCGGCATCGGCGCGTTGGCGTTGTTGGGTGCGCTCTCGTGCGAGGCCATCTTCTGGACGGGCACCGGCACAGCCGAGACCCGCAAAGACGTCATTGCCCCGCTGGGCTCGGTGCTGTGGATCTCGACCATCGCCGCTGGCGTCGTCGCCGGCGTCGGCGGCGCCGTCTTCCTCGCCGGCGCCCCACCCGAAGACCCGAAGAAGCTCTCCGTCGACTGACTGTGAGCTGACCACCGGCGATGACGGCGACCCGAGATGCACAACGAAGAAACGGCTCCGCAAGCGGAGCCGTTTCTTCGTGTTCAGCAGGCCGGAGGCCGAGCCCGGAGCCAGGCGGCCGATCAGGCGTCGAAGTACAGCATGAACTCGAGGGGGGTCGGGCGGTTCTTGGAGAGGTTGATCTCCTTGGTGCGCTTGTGGTCGATCCAGGTCTCGAGGAGGTCTTTCGAGAACACGTCGCCCTTGAGGAGGAACTCGTGGTCCTTCTCGAGCTCTTGCAGGGCCTCTTCGAGCGAGCCGGGCAGCTGCGGCACGTCCTTCAGCTCCTCGGGCGAGAGGCCGTAGATGTCCTTCTCGAGGGGGTCGCCGGGGTGGATCTTCTTTTCGATGCCGTCGAGGCCGGCCATCATCAGCGCCGAAAACGCCAGGTACGGGTTGGCCATCGGGTCGGGGAAGCGGATCTCGATGCGCTTGGCCTTTGGCGAGGCCTGGCCGACGGGGATGCGCACCGACGCCGAGCGGTTGCGCGCCGAGTAGGCGAGGTTCACCGGGGCTTCGAAGCCGGGGACGATGCGGCGGTAGCTGTTGAGGGTCGGGTTCGTGATCGCCGCCAGCGCGCGCGCGTGCTTCAAGACGCCGCCGATGTAGAACAGCGCCATCTCAGACAATCCACCGTATCCTGAACCGGCAAAGAGCGGCTTGCCGCCCTTCCACAACGACATGTGGCAGTGCATGCCCGAGCCGTTGTCGCCAGCGATGGGCTTGGGCATGAAGGTCGCCGCCTTGCCGTGCTTGCGCGACACGTTCTTCACGACATACTTGAGCCACATGGTCTTGTCGGCACAACGGGTCAATGAATCGAAGCGGAAGTCGATCTCGCTCTGGGCGGCGGCGACCTCGTGGTGCTCGCGCTCGACCATGATGCCGACCTGCTCGAGCACCTCGCAGATGTCCTGGCGGAGGTCGGCGTGGGAGTCGTTGGGGGCGACGGGGAAGTAGCCCTCTTTCGCGCGGATCTTGTAGCCGGTGTTCGGGCCCTCATCGCGGCCCGAGTTCCAGCCGGCCTCGTCGCTGTCGACGGCGTAGAAGGCGCTGTTGCTGGTCTGGTCGAAGCGGACGTCGTCAAAGATGAAGAACTCGGGCTCGGGGCCGACGTAGCAGGTGTCGGCGAGGCCGGTGCTCTTCAAGAACGCCTCGGCCTTTTTCGCGATCTGGCGCGGGTCGCGGTCGTAGGGCTCTTTGGAGATGGGGTCGAAGACGTTGCACTGCAGGCTCAGCGTCGTGCGGCGCGAGAACGGGTCGATGATGCCCGTGGTCGCGTCGGGGATGACCTGCATGTCCGACGAGTTGATCGCCTTCCAGCCGCGGATCGAGCTGCCGTCGAAGCCGAGGCCGTCTTCAAAAATCTCGTCGCTCATCTCGGTGACGGGGATGGTGAAGTGCTGCCAGGTGCCGATGAGGTCGACGAACTTCATGTCGACGCACTTCACGTCGTGCTCTTTGATGAGCTTCATGACGTCGGCGGGGTTCTTGGTCTCGGGGTTCATCTGATCTCCTGGAATCGACAGCGAATGCGGGAATCCGTCGCCGTCGTGTGCTTCGGCCACGGGTTCGGGTCAACGTCGTTGCGTCGCACCGGTCGCGCGACAAGGTGAATTCGCAGCCACGGGATGCGGTCCGCGCGCCGATCATCGTTGCTGGCGGGTGGTGGTCGTCGTCGTCTGGCCCCGTCAACCGTTGGCCCGGGCGCACGAGCGGACGAACACGAAACACGAAGCACAAAACTGCAAAGCGCGCGTGCACGGCGACCACCACGCACAGTATCCAGGCGCCGCGAGCCCCTTCCCACCGGATGCCATGCCTGCGTTCTCCGAGCCCTCCCGCGCAGCAGCCATC
>JBKJNL010000061.1:0-4682 GCA_046593615.1 Myxococcota bacterium
CTCGTCGCCGGCGCACGCCACGAGCTGTTGCGCGAGCACATCGAGCCCGCCCTTGGGCACCGTGAGCGTGTCGAGCGAGCCGGCGCGAATCGCCTCCACGAGAGCGGCCGACTCGAGCAGCTCGTCGCGCGACAGCGGAAAGATGCGGCCCTTGGGGATGAGCGCCTTGTGGTGGCCGGCGCGGCCGACCCGCTGCAAGAGCGCGGCGATCGTGCGGGTGACGCCCATCTGGCAGACGAGGTCGACGGCGCCGACGTCGATGCCGAGCTCGAGCGACGCCGTGGCGACGATGGCCTTGAGCTCGCCGTTCTTCAGCCGCTGCTCGGCCTCGAGGCGCTTCTCTCTGGCCATCGAGCCGTGGTGGGCGCCGACCCGCTGCCCCGTCGTCGACGGCCCCAGGGTTTCGGTGAGCGCCTCTTCGAGCCTGGTGGCCAGGCGCTCGGACATGCGGCGGTTGTTGACGAACACCAGCGTCGTCGTGTGCTGCTCGACGAGGGTGGCCATGCGGCGCACGACCTCTTGAAAGACCTCGCCGGCCATCACCGCCGACAGCGGGCTCTCGGGAATCTCGATGGCCAGATCGATGGGGCGCGCGTGGCCGGCGTCGACGACGACAGCGGGGGGCTTCTTGCCGCCGGCGACAAAGGCGGCGACGCGCGCGATGGGCTTCTGCGTCGCCGACAAGCCGACGCGCTGCAGGTGCTTGCCGTGGTGGCCCAGGCACAGCGCCTCGAGGCGCTCGACGGTGAGGGCCAGGTGGGCGCCGCGCCGCACGCCACACACGGCGTGGATCTCGTCGAGGATCACGGTGCGCGCCGTCCGCAGCATCTTCTGGCCGCCCGCCGAGCCCATGAGCACGAACAGCGACTCTGGCGTCGTCACCATGACGTGCGGCGGCCGCTTGAACGCCGCCACGCGCTCTTTTTGCGGCGTGTCGCCGGTGCGCACGCCGACGCGAATCTGCCGCGCGTTCTCCATGCGCTGCACGACGCCTTGCAGGGGCAAGAGCAGGTTCTTGCCGACGTCGTTCGACAAGGCCTTGAGCGGCGAGACGTAGACGACGCGGACCTCGTCTTCGAGGGTGCCGGCGGCGGCGTCTCTGGCGAGGTCGTCGAGGGCGGCCAGGAACGCGGCCAGGGTCTTGCCCGAGCCGGTGGGGGCGGCGACGACGACGTCACGGCCGGCCTTGAGCAGGGGCCAGGCCTCTTCTTGCGGCGGCGTCGGCTCACCGAGGGTCTCTCTGAACCACGACGCCACCGCCGGCAGGAACTGGTCGAGGACATGGGGCCCGACGCGCGCGGTGACGACTGGCGCAGGGTAGAAGCGGGCCGGCTGGGGGGCGGACGACGGGGCGGACGACATGGTCGAACCCTACTGAACATCTGATCCCCTGTCGTCGATCGCCGGGCCCGCCGATCGGCGTGGCGGCCGCGCTCGGCGACGTCGTCACTGCGTCGGCGCAAATCGGTGCCGCAGGGCCGTTGCCTCCGCGCCACGCGCGGAGAAAGGGCGGTCATGAGCTTCGCACCCGCCCTCTCGCTGTCGCTGTCGCTGTCGCTGTCATTTGCAGCATCCGCCGCGCCACCGGGGTCGGCGCCGCTGCCCAAGAACCCGCCGCTGCCGGCGTCGGTCACAGCGAAGCCGCTGGTCATTCCGTCGGCGCCGACGACGACGACGACCACGACGACATCGACGACGACATCGGCGGCGGCCTACTCGGGGCTCGGCGCCGAGAGCGTGCCCCCCGAGGTGATGGCGAAGTTTCGCGCGGCGCCGTTGCCGTCGACGGTCACCCGCCGCGTGCAGGCCATGCTCGACGTGCGCTCGCCCGGCGCCGGCTTCTTGAGCCCCGATGGCAAGAAGCTGTTCTTCACCTGGGCCGTCACCGGCGTGCGTCAGGTGTGGCGCCTCGACGGACCCAACACCTTTCCCGTGCAGATGACCGGCGGCGAAGACGCCACCACCGTCGTCGACGTCACCCGCGACGGCAAGCACATCGTCGTCGCGCGCGACCAGAAGGGCGAAGAGAACCCCGGCCTCTACCTGCAGCGCGTCGACGGCGGTCCCCTCGTCGTCGTGCAGCACAAGCCCAAGGTGCAGACGCAGGCCCAGCTGCTGTCGGACGACGGCCGCTATCTCTACTTTCGCAGCAACGACAAGAAACCCGAGTCATACGGCATCTATCGGTATGTCTTGTCGTCAAAGTCGATCGAGCCACTGTTTTCCGAAGACGGCATCTGGAGCGTGGCCGACCGCCGGGTGGCCAAGGGGCAGACGCAGGGCGTGCTGCTGCTGCACAAGGAGGTCGGCGGCAACATGGTCGAGGTCTTTGAATACGACGAAGCAAAAGGCACGCTGACGCCGCTGTTTGGCCAGGGTGAGCGCGAAGACTACCGCGCCTTTTACGGCGCCGGCGACGACGTCTTTGCCGTCACGCCGCACTTTTCTGAATTCCGGCGGCTCTACGCCTTTGACCGCACGGCCCAGAAGCTCGTGGCGGTCGGCGGCGACAAGGGTGAAGACAAGTGGGACGTCGTGGCCAGCGTCGATGGCGCCGCCCGCAAGCGCATCCTCGGCGTGAGAAACGAGGGCGGCTACACCCGCCCTCTCGCCTGGGACGTGAAGACCAAAAAGACAATTACCTTGCCAGCCCTACCGAAGTCAGACCTGTTTACGTGGGGCAGCTCGACGCCCGATTCTCGCTACACCGCTGTCTCCGTCGACCCCGGCGTGCGGCCGTCGTCGGCCTACGTGCTCGACTGGCAGACCGGCAAGCTGACCGCGTGGCACGTGCCGTCGGCCCCCGAGGTCGACCTCGCGGCCTTTGTGCCGGTGACCCTCGAAGAGTTCCCGGCCCGCGACGGCAGCAAGGTGCCGATGTTCGTGCGCCGGCCGTCGTCGTGTGCGGCAGCGACGCCGGGCGCCCCCTGCCCGGTCATCGTCGACTTCCACGGCGGCCCCGAGAGCCAGACCATGGCCGGCTTCTCGCCGCGCGCGCAGCTGTTCGTCGACGCCGGCTTCATCGTCGTGCAGCCCAACGTGCGGGGCAGCGACGGCTACGGCAAGACCTGGCTGCACGCCGACGACGGCGTGAAGCGCAAGGACGTCGTCACCGACATCGAAGACGTCAGCATCCACATCAAAAAGGCCTGGGCCAGCAAAGGCGTGGCCCCAAAGGTCGGCGTCATGGGCGGCAGCTACGGCGGCTACTCGACGCTCATGGCCATGACGATGTTCGCCGGCGCCTACGACGCCGGCGTCGAGATCGTCGGCATCTCGAACCTGGTGACGTTCTTGATGAACACCGCGCCCTACCGCCGCGCGCTGCGCATTTCAGAATACGGTGATCCCGAGAAGGATCAGGCGGCGTTGTTGGCGTTGTCGGCGACGTCCTACGTCGACCGCGTCAAAGCTCCGCTGCTGTTGGTGCAGGGTGCGACGGATCCTCGTGTGCCGGTGGGCGAGGCGATTCAAATGTACAACGTGATGGTCAAGCAAGACCCGCGGACGTCGATGATCATCTTTCCCGACGAAGGCCACGGCGTGCAGAAGCGCGAGAACCAGGTGCTGTGGCTCGGCCACGCGCTGTCGTTCTTCGAGCAGCACCTGAGAGCTACGGCGACAAAGGCGACGAAGCCGACGACGACGACGACGAAGCCCGGCGGCTGAAGAGCCACAGGGCGAACCACGGCGGCGCAAAGGCCAACGACCAGGCCAGCAGTCCCAGGTCGTCGTCGGCGGCGTCGTCGCCGCCGGTGCCCGCGCTCCCGCCGAGGCCCAGGGCGCTCAGGTCGGCGTGCTGAAACAACAGGCCAAAGAAGAAGAGGGCCGCCGGCGCTCGCAACCACACCAGGTCGCGCAGCCCCGGCGGTCGCCGTTTGACGATGAGCGCGGCGAGGGCCAGCGACACGATCCAGGCGCAGGCCAACGGTTTGAGCTCGCCCGTCACCGTCGGCGACCAGCGCAGGGCGCCCCACCACAGCGCCAGCAGCAGCACGTGGCAGACGACGGGGCCGACGACGACACTGGCGACGAAGGGCCAGCCGCGCCCCGGCTCGCCTCTGGCGGCAACGACGCCGATGCCGGCCGCGAAGCAGCCCCAGCCGAGCACGCCGATGGCCGGCACCTCGAAGAGACCCGGTTGGGTCCAGCGCCACAGGCCGGCGTCGACGGCGATGGGCTCGATGAACCAGGCGTCGGCGACCACCAGCACGAACAAGAACAGCGGCCAGCGCGCCCGCGGCACTGCGAGCACGCGGGCCACGTCGAGGGCGGCGGTGACGACGATGGGCCAGATCAAGATGATCAGCAGCGGCACCCGGTCGAGCAACAGCGCCCAGCGCTCGTCGTCGTAGAAATAGAAGCCGTAGAGGCGAATGCAGCTGTCCTCGGCGATCCACGCCGCCGCGGCGATGAAGAACACCTGCTGCGCGAGGCCCCGGCGATCGTGCTCCGTGCGAAAGCGCAGCACCGCCCACACGCCCACGAGCGCCAGGCACACGAGCTCCAGGTTCGTGATGAACGTCGTGATGAACGTCGTCACGGACGTGGTCATGCGGGAAATCCCGTGGCGCCAGGGAGCGCGAGCAGCTCCCACAGGTGGTAGGTCGCGAGCAACAGCACGCCGGCCCAGGTGACGCCGACGCACAACGACGACGTCACCCGCCCGGCCCGCGTGACGG
>JBKJNL010000123.1:0-12643 GCA_046593615.1 Myxococcota bacterium
CAACAACGACGCCGCGCTCTGGGCCTGGGCGTGGAACACGGTGTTGCGGCAGCCGGTGTCGGCCTCGACGGGGTGGGCGGCGCCGGTGCGATCGCGCAGCGCGATGCTGTGGCGCTCGCAGGGGCGGCCGCAGTCTTTGAAGCTCGTGCCCGTCGACAGCAGCGCCGCGAACACGCAGTGCTCGGTGTGGAACAGCGGCATCGGATGGTGCACCACCAGCTCACACAGCGGCGCGACGTCGGCGCTGAGCAAGCCGGTCAGCTGGGCTTCATCGAGATCGAACGACGGCGTGATCGCCGCCAGCCCCTTCGACAGCAGCTGCTGCGCCGTGAGGCGGTTGGTCACGTTGAGCGAAAAGTCGCCGACCATCAGCGGCGGCTTCGGCGCGCCAGACAGAGAGGCTGACGACGGGGACGACGACGACGACGCCTGCAGCTCATGCAGCACGCCGAGGCCGCGCACCAGCAGCCCATCGGGGTGCAGGCCGGCGAGGAACTTCGAGATCTTCTCTTCGCCAGGCTTGCGGATGCGTGGCGGCGCCAGCCCGACGAAGCCGCGTCCGCCGGTCTGCGCGCGCAGCTTGTCGACGGAGCGCGACAACCCGGTCATCGCCAGGAAGTCGAGCCACACGCCATCGGCGCCAGCGTCAAAGGCGGCCTCGGCCTGCGCTTCGGTGCGGCACAAGACAAACAATCCCGGCGGCGGACGCGGACGATCCGCCAGCGACAGCGACGACAGCAGCGACGACGCCGACGACGATGACGTCTGGCGCGTCTTTTCCGCCGACGACAGCAGTCCCTGCTCGAGGGCCCGGCGCGCGCGCTTCAACGACGACAGGGGCACCGTCGCGTTGTGGGGCAGTGACGACGTCAACGTGCGCAGCACAAACGGCGTGTCGCCAAAGGCGCCCAGCTTGTCGCGCAGCACGGCTTCGTCGACGGGCGCGGTGCGGGCGACCTCGATGGCGGCGTCGCCCGTGACCTCGGCCTGCAGGCCGTGCTGCGAGGTGGCCCGCAGCCGGAAGTGCTCGCCGATGGCGCCGCTGACGACGAGGTCGACGGCTTCTTTGGCGGGGACGGCTTCGACGTCGGCGAGGATGCGCTTGTCGAGCTGTGGGTCGTCGTTGTGAAAGATGCGCCGGCCCCGGGGCACCGTGGTCGGATCGACGTCGGGACCGAGCCAGAGCAGCGTCGCCCGCGCCGCGCCCGGAGCTTGATCAGCCCAGGCGTCGGCGCCAGCGCCGTCGGTGTCGGGGGTGACGTCCCAGATGCGTCCGCCGACCTCGCCCTGCGAGGCCTTGCCGCCCGAGAGCAAGATGCCGTCGCCGCGGTGGAGCTCGCTGGTGAGCACGGCCCGCACCCACGGCTGGCCCTTGACCCAGACGAAGCCGTCGACGACGCCGACGTCGACGCCGCGGTGATCGCAGGTCTTGCCGTCGACCATCCGCTGGTGGTTCACGCCGCCAAAGAAGCCCGTTCCCGAGCCGCGCGAGAACGTCAGCATCGCGGCCCGCCGCAAGCCGGCCTGCGCGGGGTCGTCGGCGTAGCCGATGTTGTCGACGGCGGCGCGGTAGAGCTTCGTGGCCGCGGCGACGTATTCGGGGCCCTTCAAGCGCCCTTCGATCTTCAAGCACGACACGCCGATCTCGGCGAGCTCGGGCACGACCGACGCGGCCTCGAGATCCTGCGGCGACAGCAGGTAGGCGATGTCGCCGAGCTCTTTGACGACGCCATCGACGACGAGATCGTAGGGCAGCCGGCAGGCCTGCGCACAGGCGCCGCGGTTGGCCGAGCGGCCGCCGATGGCCTCGCTGGTCAGGCACTGGCCCGAATACGAGACGCACAGCGCGCCGTGGACAAAGACCTCGATCTCGACGTCGGTCTGGCTCTTGATCGTGCGGATCTCATCGACGCTGAGCTCACGGGCCAGCACCACGCGCGTGGCCCCGATCGAGGCCGCGAAGTCGACCGACGCCGCGTCGGTGCAGGTCATCTGCGTCGAGGCGTGCACCTCGAGGCCCGGCGCCACCGCCCGGCACAGCTGCACCACGCCGAGGTCTTGCACGATGACGGCGTCGACGCCGGCGTCGGCGCAGGCGCGGACGACGCCTTCGATGGCTTCGAGCTCGTGGTCGAACGCCAGGGTGTTGAGCGCGACGTAGCCCTTGACGCCCCAGGCGTGCAGGTCGCGCATGATGCGCGGCAGGTCGGCAGCGTCGAAGTTCTTGGCGCGCGCCCGCGCGTTGTGCCCCTTCAACCCGAAGTAGACGGCGTCGGCGCCGGCGCGGATGGCCGCGCGCATGGCTTCTTCATCGCCTGCGGGGGCGAGGATCTCGGGGCGTGTGGGCATGTGGCCGACATAACAGCTCTGTCGACGACGGAAAGGGCAGCCGCGCGAGCGCAGTCAGCAGTTGTCGTTGCCGCTGTGGTCGTAGGCGTCGGGCGGGGCCGAGAGGCCGTCAACGACGCCGGTCATGACGCTGTCGCACAGCGCCGGGTTGTTGTTGACGCTCACGGCACCGCCCACGTTGTCGAGCACCGGGAATGCCGCCGTGCCGACGGCGTTGTTGGTGATGACGATGTCGCCATCGACGTCGACGAGCGCGGGGAACGAAACGCTGTCGAGAGACACGTTGTTGTTGATGCGCAGCGAGCCGCCGATGTGCCGCAGCCGCGCGAAATCGATGGTGTCGAGCGAGCCATTGTTCTCGATGACGAGGTCGCCAGCGACGTCGGTCAAGCCGGCGAGGGTCACGCTGTTGAGGCTGCCGTTGTTGGTCACGGCGAGCTGCGCACCCACGCTGGTCACGCCTGACAGACCGTCGATGTTGTCGAGGCCGGTGCTGTTGATGGTCAGGTTGCGGTTCGCCGTCACCGCTGTCGCCGCTGCGACGTCGAGGTTGTCGACGCTGGCGTTGGTGCCGATCGTGACGTCCTGCTCAAAGACGACGCAATCACGGTTGCGGAAGAGGTTGTCGACGTCGTTGCCGTTCCCGGCGAACACGGGGCCCGTCACGCGGAAGCAGGCCGGTTCGCCTTCGCCTTCGCCCTCGCCTTCGCCTTCGCCTTCGCCCTCTCCCTCACCCTCGCCGACAGGTTCGCCTTCGCCTTCGCCGACAGGCTCGCCCTCGCCTTCGCCGCCGACGACTTCGCCCTCGCCTTCGCCGACGCCTTCGCCCTCGCCCCCACCGCCTTCGCCTTCACCTTCGACGGGCTCGCCCTCGCCCTCGGAGCCCGGGCCGCAGCTGCCTTCGACGCAGGACTGGGCATCGGGACAATTTGCATCCGTCTCGCAGGCGTAGGCCGCCGTAAAGAAGCGGCAGGCCCCGAAGAGGCCGAGGGTGACGACGACAACGACAAGGGGGAGGTGGCGCACTTCGGCAGTGTAGCCGGCACCGGGCGCGGCTGCGCGTCTGGACCGCAACGCACACAAAGTTGCTCGCCGCCTTCGCCCATGGGCACCATGGTTCCGTGATCAAGGTAGGCGAGCGCCTCGGCCGGTTCGAGTTGCTTCGCGAGTTGGGGCGCGGCAGCCACGGCGTCGTCTTCGAAGCTCGCGACACGCTGCTCAATGAGCTGATCGCCATCAAGACGTTGAACCCGTGGCTGAGCGGTGATCCCACGCTGCGCGAGCGGTTCAAGCGCGAGCTGATCCTCACCCGTCGCGTGTCTCATCCGGGCGTCTGCCGTCTCCACGATCTTCACGAAGAAGACGGCACGCTGTTCATCTCGATGCAGCTCGTCGACGGACGCAGCCTCTCGCAGCTCCTGCGCGACGACGCACCGTCTCTCCGGCGCGTGATCCAGCTGTTGCGCGGCGTGTGCGGCGCGCTGGCTGCGGCCCACGAGCAGGGCGTGGTGCACCGCGATCTCAAGCCGGCCAACGTCATGGTCGACGCCAAAGACCACGTGATGGTCCTCGACTTCGGCATCGCCACCGCCGCCGGCGTCGGCCAGCTGACACGTCCCGGGCAGGCGCTCGGCAGCGTGCCGTTCATCCCGCCCGAGGTCTGGGAAGGACAGCCGGCCTCGCAGCTCGGCGACCAGTACGCCGTCGGCATCATCGGCTTCGCCGCCGCCACCGGCACCCTGCCCTACCGCGGCGTGAATCCTCTCGAGGTCGCCGACGCCATCAAAGGCGCGCAGCCAACGTTGCGCGAACGCTGGGCCGACGTCGACCCTGCGTTTGAGCGCGTCATCCTGCGCTGCATGGCGCGCAAGCCCGAAGACCGCTTCGCCGACATCAAGGCCGTCGACGAGGCCCTGGCGCAGCTCGATCCGGCGTCGTCGTCGCTGCCGCCGGGTGGGGCCCTGCCGCAGCCCGCGACCGTCCAGAGCGACCCCGAAGAAGCCGCGTCGTCGCCCGAAGCCCTGCAGAACGCGGTGAACCCGAACCTCACCGTCGAGGACATGGAACCGATCACGATGCACACCGGCATCATCGACGTGACGCCGTCGCGTCCGGCGATGCAGTCGGCGGCAGAGCGACCGCAGCCCGAAATGACGGTCCGCGTGCTGCGTCCCGATTTCTTGACCGACATGGGCCCCCGCCTCGAGCGGCAGGCGGCGACGGCCGCGGGCGAGGTCACGTCGCCGGTGCCGGTGTCGCCGGCGAGTTCGTTCGCGGACGACCTGGGCGAGCCGACACTGCCGCCGAACCACACCCCGCTCTACGCCGCTGCCGTCGCCGCCGTCGTCCTCCTCGTCATCGTCATCGCCGTCGTCGCCGGCTCGGGCGACGACGCGCCGCCGAACCCCGATCAGATCGCTGCCGTGGGCGGCGACGCTGTGGTCCCCACCGACGCGCCGTTGATGACCGACGCGGGCGCCGGTGTCGGAGAGCTCGCAGTCGTCCCCGACGTCGCCGTGGTGGTGGCCGATGCCGGCGAGATCCCCGATTTCGTCGACGCCGGCGCCGTCCCGGACAGCGCCCCGCCCGACACCGCGCCCGATCTTGTGGCCGGCTCCGCCGACGCCGGGATCGCCGAGCCGGTCGCCGATCTCGATTCGCTCGACGCGCCACCGCCGACGACGGTGCGGACGCCAAAGACGACACCAACGACACCAACGACGCCGACGACGAAGCCATCGAAGCCAACGACGGCGTCGAAGCCCAGCGAAGCGCCCGCCATTGCCGTCGCCCTCGCCGCCCGCGCCCGCGGCATCCGGCCGGGTGACGTGCCGGCCCTCGATCAAGCGCTGCAGCGCGCGCGGCGGGCGGCCGACAAGTCCGGCGTCGAGAAGGGCGCGGCCCAGGCTCGCGCGGTCCTCGACGGCGTCGTCGTCGACAAGGCCTTTGTCGGCAAGAAGCTCGCGCGCTTCAACACCGCGTTTGACGCCGCGCCACCGCCGGTCCAGGCCCGCGTCAAGCCGATGAGCAAAGAGGTCGTCGTGCGCTTCGCCAAGGGCGACTGGGCCACCGCCAACGCTCGCCTCAACGACGCCTTTGATGCGATGAAGAAGAAGTGATGCTCGCTCTCGCCCTCCTCGTCCTCGCCGCGCCGCCTGCAACGCCGGCCGCAGCGCCGCACGCGGCCGCGCCGCACGCGGCCATTGGCCTGTCGCTCGTCGGCTTCGACGACGGCGACATCAAGGCCCTCAAAACCCAGCTGCGCAGCGAAGCCAGCGCCTGCGGCGGGGCCCGCGTGGTCTTTGTCGACGTCGCCACGCCCTGCGACGACACCTGCCTGACCGCGGCCGCCGAAAAGGCCGGCCTCGCGCTCGTAGCGCTCGAAGCCCTGCGCTTCGGCGGCGATGTCGAGGTCGACGAGCGCCGCTTCGAGGGCGGCTCGTGGGTGACGTCGCACCGAGCGATCACGTCACAGGCGTTCTCCGCCGACAGCTTGACCCCCGAAGCCTGCACCGCCCTCGAAACGGCGGTCACCGCCAACACCCCCGACCCCGAGCTCGACGTCACGCCGCCGGGCCCGACTGACGGCACCGGCGCGAACGCCTCTGGCAAAGACCCCGACGGCGCGACACCGTCGGGCCCCGACAAACCGCTGCCGCACCCGGGTTGGTTCGTCGCCGGCGGTGGCGCCGTCGGCGCCGTCGTTGGCCTGGCGGCGTTCGTCCTTGCGGCCTCGACCGTCGAAGACCCGACCTCGTCAGGAGCCGCCAAAGAAGGCGCGCTCGTGCAGGGGTGGGTGGGCCTGACGATGCTGACCGTCGGCGTCGTCGCTGCCGGCGCCGGCGTCGCCTGGACCGTCGTCGACGCCCCCATGATTCCTGCCGTCGAGCCCTGACCGCTACCAGCGCGCGTTCACGAGCGTGACGCGCAGGCGCTTGAGCCCGACGGCGCCCGTCTGCGGATCGAGCCGGATGGCCTGCACGCGCTCGCCCGGCACGAGGCAGGGTCCGAGGTCGAGCACCCTGGTGTGGCGACCGATGCCGTCGGTGACGGCGGCGTCATCGGAGAAGAGTCCAGCCATGATCAGCGGGTTGTAGACGTCGTAGCGGGCGACGCCGGAGTGGGCTTCTTCGTCGCCGTCGACCTCGACCAGCACGGTCTGGTAGCTCACCGTCGACGGCAGCCCGAGCATGAGCTGCAGCTCGTGGTTGCCGGTGCCGACGACGAGAACGCGGCCGAGGCGGAAGTCGTTTTCGACCTCCATGTTGTTGAAGCGATCCCAGGCGTCGGGCGCGCCGAGGCCGCTGCCCAGCGGATCGTTGTAGGCCCACTCGTCGGGTCCGAAGCCCGGCGTGTCCGAGAAGCGAAACGCCGGGCGCTCGGGTGCGTCGGCGAACGAATAATCAATCTCAACGAACACGTCGCCGGAGCCGCCCGCCGCGGCTTCGCCCTCGCCCTCGCCCGCAGCGGCTTCGCCCTCGCCTTCGCCCTCGCCGTCGCCCGCAGCAGCTTCGCCTTCGCCCTCGTTGGCGTCGCCCTCGCCCTCGCCTTCGCCTTCGCCCTCGTTGGCGTCGCCCTCGCCTTCGCCTTCGCCTTCGTTGGCGTCGCCGTCCTCGTCGACGTCGCCCTCGTCTTCGGTGGCGTCGCCTTTGCCCTCGTTGACGTCGCCCTCGCTCGCCGATGCTTCGTTGCCGTCGGCGTCGACGCCGCCGGGCTCGCCGCACCCGTCGCAACCAGCGAGGAAGATCACCATCGACGACAGAGACAACAAAGTGCGCATGAGACCCATGTCGCCTTGCGTGACGCCGTCGACAACGACACGTGTCGTGCCGCCATCACCCCCCGGCGAGGGCCGGGAGGTGCGAGTAAAAGGCGCCGCTCTCGAGGAACAAGAACGAGACGTCGCCCACCTGCAGCACGTCGCCGCTGCGCAGGGACTGCGGGGTTCCGGCGATGAGCGGGACGCCGTTCACGCCCGTGCCGTTGTCGCTGTCGAGGTCGACGATGACAAAGGCGCCGCCGTCGGCGCTGACCATGGCGTGTTGGCGGCTGACGCTGCGCTCTTCGACGTGCACGACGGCGCCCGCGGCGCGGCCCAGGCGCCCGCCGGTGCGGGGCACGACGTAGACGGTGGCGGTCTCGCGCGCGGGCGGCAGCGGCAGCGGCGGTTGGGCCGGACCGGTGGCCGTGGCCTCGTCCGACGGAGACGTCATGACGCCGCCGCCGACGAGGGCGGCCACAAAGATGTCGTCGGTGTCGTCGTCGTGGACGACCTCTTTCATCAAGACGTGCCAGGCCCAGGGCACGGGCTCGTCGCGGCCGCCGCGCTCGTCGAGGCGCACGAGAGCGCAGGCCCCGGGCAGCTGGCGCACGAACTCTTCGCGCGACGAGAGCGCCGCTGCCCGCAGGTAGACCTCGAGCGGCGCGCGCGTGGGCAACATCGCCGGCGCTGGCTTCATCGCGTCAACGAGCCGGGTTCGTCACGACGTCGCGGGCCCGGCGTCGGCCGGTCACATCATCGTCAACGGAGCGTTGCCCAACGGCGAGGGAGCGAGTCACTCGGTGCCGGCCGTCTGGCCGAGCAGGCGCAGGGCCAGCGACGCGTTCGGGTCGTCGTCGTCGGCGGGCTTGTAGGCCTGCCAGCCGCAGTAGATGCACGAGTAGTACTCGTCGCCGGAGTAGCTGCGGGCCAGCACCACACCCATCGAGTGGCACTTGGGGCACTCGGCACGGGCCTTTTTGCGGGCGCGGGGGCCACCGGCGACGGGCTCGGCGGACTTCGACAAGCGGGCCGGCGCTTCGCCGACGCCGAGGGTGACGCTCGCGGGGCGCGGGGTGGAGCGCGACGGCATCGGCAGCGGTGGCGGCGCCTTTTTCGACGACGGTGCACCGAGGCCACCGAATCCGCCGGCCGACGAGCGGCTGACATCGCGGCTCGGGCGCTCGGGGGGCACGCGATCAGCGGACGTCGACGACGACGACGAAGGGGACGGCGACAGCGGCGACGGCCGCGGCGGCTTCGGCACCGACGGACGCGGCTGCGGCGACGACGACGACGACGACGACGACTTCTCGGACGGTCCGCCGGCCTGCTTCAGCTGCATGCGGAATTCGTCGATGGTCGTGCCGATCTTCTGGCGGGTGGCCTCGTCGTCGGCGCCTTGCAGCAAGAGCAGGAGGCGGTCGCCGAGGGCGTCACGCGCAGTGGCCGCGCCGGCGATCTCGACGCCAGGCTTGGTCTGCACGCGGTAGCGCGCCATGAGCTTCTTCATCTCCGCGGCAGCTTCAGCGGGGGTTTTGGTGAGGAGGGCTGTGATCTCCTCGAACAGCTGCTCGCGGGCCGTCTTCATCTCTGCCGCCTCCACACCGATCACCGTCGACACACGGCGCTCGTTCACGAATCCAGGACGCCCAGCGGGCCGCGGGGGCCCGACGAAATTGCACACCCTCCCGGGTTTGCCAAACGAGAGGTGGTGTTTTCGTCGCCCGCTGCTTCGTCGTCGGCGCCGCCGTGCACCCGACGAAAAGCAGCGGCGCCAGCGCCGTGACCTTCAGAAATCCGCTGGATCGTGCGCCAGGCCGAGGCACCCGGACGCCTCGGCGCGGGTGGTCCAGGATTCGCTAATCTGTCGGCGTGCTGCGCGCGTTCTTCCTGGCTCTGGTGATGGCCCTCCCGGCCGTGCCGACGCTCGCGCGCGCGCCGCAAGCCTCTGGTCTGCAAAACCCCCAGCGCCAGGGCCGCGCCGGCTCCGACGACCGCCGCCTGGCCGACGCCCGCCCCGCCGTCGAGCTCAAGAGCCAGCAAGAAAAAACCGATCAAGCCCTCGCCGCCCGCGAGCGCGCCGCGACCAAAGCCCGCGCCGCTGCAAAGGCCCGCGACGCCGCCGCCGCCACCGTCGCCCGCCTCAAGCAAGGCGCTCCGGCGCAGGGGCGCTCGAGCCCGCCCCTCGAGGCCGCCCTGCAACAGGCCCTGGCCCGCGACGAAGCCGCCGCCCGCGCCCGCGGCGCCGTCGCCGCTGCCGACGCCGTCGTCGCCAAAGAAGGCGCGCGCCTGCTGCACCTGTACGACGCCGTGCTGGCCGACCGCCGCCGCGCCGTCGACGCCGCGCCTGCGTCACGCCGCAAAGAGGTCGTCGACGCCTACCGCGCCCTCGTGGCCCAGCGCGATGCCGTCCGCAAAGCGCTCGCGCCCGTTCTGGCTCCGCAGTCTTTCGGCAACGCGTTTGGCGGCCCCGATGGGCAC
The DNA here is from genome assembly GCA_046593615.1 of Myxococcota bacterium. Lineage (GTDB taxonomy): Bacteria > Myxococcota > UBA727 > UBA727 > VGSZ01 > VGSZ01. The sequence goes on from JBKJNL010000123.1 coordinate 9,593, forward strand.
TCCGTGGGCGACGACGACGAGGTCGGCCACGCCTCCCGCTCGCAGCAAGGCCTCGATGTCGGCGCCGATGACGACGTCGAAGCCCTGCTTGAAAAAGCCGACCTGGCCCGCGATCTCGAAGCCCGCCTGCTGCGCAAGGCCGACGCCGTCCACCGCCGCATCGCCGAGCTGCGCGACGAAGCCTCTCTCGAGGGCGACGTGGTTGCCTCGGTGGCCCGCGGCCAGCTGTTCGACGAAGAAGACCGCCGGCTGGCCGTGACCCGCACCGACCTGGGGGCCGGCCGCGCTGTGGGCCTGCCGTCGACGTCGCAGGCACCGCGCGAAGGCGGCCGCGCGCCCGAGGCACCGGCCGGCGTCGGCGCGCCACCCGAAGCCGAGACCGTCAGCGAGCTCGACGCCCCGCTGCCCGGCGCGCTGCCCGGCGTGCTGCCCGGCGGCGGCGGCAGCACCGGTCCGGGCTTCTCGGGCCCGATGCCGACCGGCGTGCTCCAGCCCACCGCCACCGCCGAGCGGCCGCTCTCGCTGCCCACCGAGCTCGCGACGTCGACGACGGCGTCTTCGCTGGCCGACCTGCAGGCCATCGAGGTCCAGCTGGCGCGCGAGCTGGCGGCGCTGCAGAAGAAGCAGGCGGCGCTCAAAAAGGCCGCCGCCGACCGCTCTCGCTGAGCGGGGTCATGGTCGTGATGACGGTCGTGATGATCGTCGTGAGGTCGTCGTCAGCGTCGACGCGACCGACCCTTCAACGTGGCGTCGACGTCAGCCGCCCAGCTCGGCCGCCAGCTCGGCGGCGAACGAAGCCCGCCAGTAGGCCGACAGCGCTTCGATCTTGTCGTCGTCGCTGCCTTCGCGCAGCTGCTCGGCGAAGTTGAACTCGGTGATGACACGCGAGGGCACGCGGCCCGCCGTTTTCTTGACGCGGGCGACGCCGGCGAGGGCCGCTTCTCGGGCCGCGGCCATCTCGGCGGTCAGCGCCACGCGGCGGCTGATGGCGCCGTCTTTGTAACCGAGCGCGTAGTACTTGTTCTGCAGCGCCGCCGACGAGAGATAGGCGTGGGCGCCGCTGGCGACGGCGACGAGCTGCACCGCGGGCTGCGGGGAGTCGGCGAGGTTGGCGGCAAAGACGGCCCCCGACGACGCCGTCGCCCACACCGGCTCGGTGAACGCGAAGCCCGCCGAGCTCTCGTCGTCGAGGCCGACCAACGCCTGGAAGTAGGCCTTGCCCGCCGCCGCCGCCGACGCATACGCGCGGGCCATGCTGCCGAGCTTGTCGGTGCGCACCGGGCCACCGCCGGTCTCGACGGTGGCAAAGGCGAGCTCCATGCGCGCGGCGGCGAGGCTGGCCTCGGCGCGGGCCAGCACCGGTGCCGTCTTCAAGAGCAGCATGATGAAGTTGGTGACGGCCTTTTGCGCGTCGGCTTCGCTGCCGCCTTTTTCCAGCCGGGTGATGCCGGCGACCGCGGCGCCGAGGCCCGCTTTGCCGGTCTCGAGCAGCGCCAGGGCTTCGACGATGGCGTCGGCGGCGAGGACGGCGTTGACGGCGCCGACCGTGTTGCTCGACGAGGCGAACGTGGTCGCGACCTCGTCCATCATGGTGGAGGCCTGATCCTGCAGCTCGAGGTAGGGCGCGAGCACGGCGAACGCGTCTTCGAGCTTGCCGGCCTGGGCCGCGGCGACGATGGCCAGCTCGTCTTCGGCGGCGGCCGTGGCGATTGTGACCTCCATCCATTTTTTTTCGGCGGCGATGAGCTGGCCGGCGCGCTCGTAGATCTGGGCCTGGCGGACGGCGGCGAAGATCGGGCTGTAGACCCAGGCCAGGGCGTCGCGGGCCTCGGGCGTCATCTCGGCGAGGATCGGCTGGACCCGGGCGAAGCCCGCTTCTGCAGAGGCCCGCCACATGTCGACGCGGATCGCCGTGCCCTGCTGCATTTCGGCGGAGACGCGGACGTCGTCGTCGCTGGCCATGGGCCGCGCGCCCATGTCGACACCGGTCAACAGCCGGTAGGCGTCGCGCACGGTGCGGACCTCGACGGTCTCGACGCCGAGGGACTGACCGAGGGCCTCGAGGTCGACCATCTGGCCGGTGCGCAGGTCTTCGCTCTGGCGGCAGCCGAGGGGGTAGCCAAACACGTGCTTTCCCTTCTCGGCGGCGCCGGCGAGCTTTTGCGGGATGCCGCCGACGGGTCCGGAGGTGCCGTCGGGGTTGATGGTGCCGGTCATGGTGACGTCGTCGCGGATGGCGTCGCCCCGCAGCAGCGCGAGGAACGCCGCCGTCGTCAGCATGCCCGCCGACGGTCCGTCGACGTGGCCGCCGGTGCGCACCGAGAATTCAGTCGCCAGAAAAGGCATCGAAGCCTGGTTCGACGCCGTGAACGCCGCGATCCACGCCGTCGAGCGCCACTGCGAGCCGGCGCCGCCGGCGTACTCCTCGATGACGCCGACCGAGGCGCCGGGGGCCGTGTTGCGGTCGACGCGCAGCATCGCCGGCGACGTGCCGCCGCGGGCGGAGTCGGTGCCGGCGGTGCCCGAGAACCAGACGAAGTCGACGGTGGCCTCGCGGCGGCCGGTCACGGGGCCTGGCGTCGTCGGCGCCGGCGACGACGGCGACACCGGCGGCGGCGGAGCACCGTTGGTTCCAAAGATGGAGCCGCCGAACACGGGGGCCTCGGGCATCGGCGGCAGCGGCGCCGACTGCGCGCGCGCCGCGCTGCTGCCGAGCAGGCCCCAGGCGGCGGAGCCGGCGACGGACACGGCGACAACGACGGCGAGGCGGCGGTTGGGCTTCATCGCCGGGCATCGTGGTCCAGGGTCCGCTGCGGCCTCAAGTGCTGCCGCCGGGTGTCCGGGCTTGCGTCCCGGTGCGCTGCTCCAGGGCGGCTCGGGAACCCGTGGAGGGCCGGCGGTGCAGGCGGTACGACGACAGCGTGATCTTCCTCGACGCCAACGCCTCGGTGCCGCCGCTGCCGGTCGCCAGAGACGCGCTGCTGCGCTCCCTCGACGGCGCCGGCGCCGGGGGCGGCAACCCGAGCTCGACGCATGGCCTCGGCCGGGCCG
>JBKJNL010000207.1:0-3591 GCA_046593615.1 Myxococcota bacterium
GTCTTTGGCGAAGCTTGCCTGCTGGGCGCGGTGGCCCTGGTGCTTGGGATACCGCCGCTGCAGGGAATCCGGGTCGACGTTGCCCAGGGGGCGCCGCCGGCGTCGGTGGCTTTGAGCGCGCCCCTGGCGCTGGTGGCGCTGGGACCAGTCCTGCCCCGCTTCGTCGCCGACCTGCACGGCGCCACCGACGTCGCCATCGCCCTCGGCCTGTTCGCGCTGCCGCTGGTGGCGCTGGCGCAGACCTCGTTGCGGCGCCTGCTGGCGGTGCTGGTCGTCGGCCAGGCCGTGCTGCCCCTGGTTGCCGCCCGCGCGGGCACGTTGTCGACGTCGGCGACGCTGGCCGCAGCACTCGGTGCCGTGGGGCTGGCGGTGGGCGTGCACGCGTTGCCGGTGCTGGCGACGTCGACGGCCACCTGGGAAGACGCCTCGGGCTGGGGTCGCCGACACCCCTGGCGCGCCGGGCTGCTGGTGTTCGCGGCGGCACAGGCCTGCGGGTTGCCGCCGACGTCGGGCTTCGCGGTCCGCTGGGACCTCGCCGGCGCCCTCGTCACCCCGGCCGGCGGCTCGGTGCCCTGGATGGCGGCGGGCCTGCTGTTCGGTGCGGCGCTGTCGGCGTTGCCGGTGGTGCGCCTGACGCTGTTCCTGTTCGCCAAAGAGCCGAGGCCAGCGGCGTCGGCGCCGGGCTCGACCGGCGCCGTCGTGGCCCTCGCCGCGGTGGTCGCCGTCGCCGTCGTCGTCGGCGTCTTGCACCCGCTGCTGTTCCGCTGACGACCGGCGTCTCGGCTGAAGCTCAGCCGCCTTTGCGCCGCTTGTCGACGTCGGCGAGCAGCTTCTTCAGGTCGGCATTGGCGGGCTCGAACAACGTCGCGGACTGCAGGTTCTTGTAGGCCTGATCGAGCCGGTTGTTGGCGAGGTCGACCATGGCGGCCTGGTACATCTGCTCGCCTTTCGCGGTCTTGGCGATCTTCGTCGCCAGCTTGACCTGCTCTTTTTGCTCGGCCTGGCTTTCTTCGTTGTATCGAAGTTTCTTCAGACGATCGGGCCCTGTGATGTCTTTGACATATTTGAGGCGCCGCGGTTCATCCTTGAGGATTGTGTAGGCCTCGGTGACCCGCTTGTAGATCTTGGTCACCGAGAGCTTCAGCTCCTCGTCGGTGATGTGAAAAAACTTGTCGGGGTGCAGGGCGCGGGCGAGGCCGTAGTAGGCGTCGCGGATCTGCTGGCTCGAGCCGTTCTGCTGCACGTTCAAGATCTGAAAATAATCCAGACCGTCGATCGCCTTTGCCAACGCAAAGAGCTGCGGCCAAAACTGGGGATCGGTGTATTCAGCCACGACGAAGCTCCGTGTTCAACGATCCAGCAAACATGAGCAGAAACCAACGACCTCAGCGCGAGCGGACCTCGGCGTCGGCGGTGCGGGCCGTGGCCGCGTCCATGTCGGCGTCGGACATGCCGCCCGACAGCGTGATCGACGTCGTCGCCTTGATGCCGGTCTCGACGTCGCGGGCGGAGACGTTGACGATGCCGTCGGTGTCGATCTCGAAGGTGACCTCGATCTTGACCTCGCCACGGCGGGCCGAGCGCAGGCCGGCGAATTCGAATTCGCCGAGCATCTGGCACTCGGGGGCCTTTCTGCTCTCGCCCTGGTAGATGCGGATCTTGACCTTGTCCTGGCCGTCTCTCGCCGTCACAAAGGTGCGCGTGCGGTCGATGGGGATGCTGGTGTTCTTCTCGATGATGGCTTCGGTGAAGTCGCCCACCGTGCCCAGGCGCAGCGTCTGCGGCGTGACGTCGAGCAGGTAGGTCGCCGTCGAGGCATCAAGCAGGGCGTCGGCCTGGATGGCGGCGCCGAGGGCCACGACGAGGTCGGGGTCGACGTCGATGTTGGGCTCGCGCTGGAAGTAGTGGCGCACCGAGTTGCGCATGATCGGCAGGCGCGTCGGCCCGCCGACGAGGATGACGCCGTCGACCTCGGCCGGGGTCATGCGCGCCGACTGCAGGGCCTCGTCGCAGACCTTGAAGGTGCGCTGGACGAGGTCCATGACCATCTTGTTGAACTCGCCGCGCGTGAGCTCGGCGTCGAGGTCGTGGCTGAAGCCCTCTTTGTCGGTGTGCAGCAGCGGGATGTGGATGCGGGTGCGATCCTTGTCGCCGAGGTCGATCTTGGCGCGCTCGGAGGCCTCTTTGATCTTGGCCAGCGCATGGCGATCTTTGCGCAGATCAATACCATTTTGATTCTGGAACACGCCAAGCAACCACTGGACGATGCGATCGTCGAAGTCGTCGCCTCCCAGATAGGTGTCGCCGTTGGTGGCCAGCACCTCGAAGACGTCTTCGCCGATCTGCAGGATCGAGACGTCAAAGGTGCCGCCGCCGAGGTCGTAGATGACGACCTTCTGGTTGATGTTCTGGCCGAAGCCGTAGGCCAGCGCCGCCGCCGTCGGCTCGTTCAAGATGCGCAGCACCTCGAGGCCGGCGATGCGCCCGGCGTTCTTGGTTTCTTGCCGCTGGTTGTCGTTGAAGAACGCGGGGACGGTGATGACCGCCTGCGTGACCGTGTGGCCAACGTGGGCTTCGACGATGGCCCGCATCTCTTTCAAGATCATGGCCGAGATCTCGGGGACGGCGAAGTCTTTGCCGCGGGCCTTGATGCGGACACCATTGTTGGCGCCTTCGACTATTTCGTAGGCAGCCATTGACTGCGCTTTCTTCACTTCTTCTGAGAAGAAGAAGCGGCCAATCAAGCGCTTGGCGCTGTAGATCGTATTGCTCGGGTTGGTGATGATGTGCTTCTTCGCGTCGTTGCCCACGAGGACGCCGCCGTCGTCGAGGAAGCTGACCACCGACGCGTGCGTTCGCTCGCCCCATTCGTTGGCGATGACCTTGGGTTGCCCGTCTTCGACGATGGCGACGCAGCTGTTGCTGGTGCCGAGGTCGATGCCCATGGCGAGTTGCTTGGCGGCCATGCGTGTCTCCAGCGCGTTCTGATGTCGAGCGGACTTTCCGGGGGCCCCGCTTCCCTGTCAAATCGCCGCTGACCGCCGTTCGGGAGCCTCGCGCGACGTCCTCCCAGCGCCGGACGCTGCCCTCACCAAACCGCCGCAGGCGAACACTGCCTGGTGCGCGACGACAGAGAAGCCGCCGTCGACGTCGGCACTCAGGCTGGTCTTCGGTACCTGTGGGGGCGGCTCTTCAGACAGCCAGGCCACTGCGGGCCGCTACCAGGCCGTCGTCTCCGTCGACTGACGACCGCTACTTCTGGGCCTTGGCGGTAAAGGCGAAGAGGACCGCGTTGCCGCTGTCGCCGCGCGGGCCGCCGACGATGATGGTGCCGCCGTCGGGCACGGCCACCAGCGTGTCGAATTTGAGGGCATCAATGCCCAATGAAAAGCGCAGCTTTCCGCCAGATTGCCGTCCGTGCGCGGCGACGACCAGGAAGCGCTTCTTTTCTTTGCCCTTCTTGCCGTGGCCCTGCTCAAAGAACGGGATTTCGAGACTGACGCGCTCACCCTCTTGCACGAGCGAGGTGTGGGCGTCTTTCAGCTGAAAGCTCTTGAACGGCAGGTTCTTGAGGTCTTTGGCCAGGCCGGA
>JBKJNL010000120.1:0-27333 GCA_046593615.1 Myxococcota bacterium
GATGTGGGCCAACAGGTACGTCGTCGTCGTCTTGCCGTTGGTGCCGGTGACGCCGGCCAGCAGCAGCGACGACGACGGATCGCCCGCCAGGCGCTCGGCCAGCTTCGCGACGGCGACGCGGGCGTTGTCGACGATCACGACCGGCACGCCGTGCGGCGCCAGCTCGGCCCGTTCGACGACGACGGCGGCGGCCCCGGCCTTGACGGCCGCGGCCAGGAAGTCGTGGCCGTCTTTGGAGGTCGGCGTGACGCCGCGGGCGGCGACGAACACCACGCCGGGCTTCACCTGGCGCGAGTCGAGCGTGACCCCGACGACGTCGATGGGCTCGCGGGGGGTGACGCTGGGCAGCGTCGGGCCGATGCCCCGGATGAGGTCCCAGAGGTTCAACGGTGCGCCCCGCCGTCGGGCGCAGCGGCGCCGGCAAACGCGAGCGTGAGGGCAATGACGCCGTCGCTGCCGCTGCCGCCGGCCGCCACCGCGCCGGCCGCGGGCTCTTGCAGGGTGACGAGGCCGTTGCCGGTGAGGGTGACTTCGAAGCCGGCCGCGGCCGCCGCTTGCAGCGCCTTGCGGGCCGGCATGCCGCGCAGGTCGGGGACGGCGCCCGGCACGACCTCGACGTCGGCGCCGCCGGGGCCGTTGCCGTCGCCGACGTCGACGACGGCGACCGCGGTCGGCTTCTTCTGCTTCTTCGTTTCGGCGAGCGACGCATCGAGTGAAGCGAGGCCGAGCTGGCCCTGGGGCAGCAGCGCGCGCTCGACGATGGCCTTCCAGGCCGGGGCCGCGTTCTGTCCGCCGAACACCAGGCCGCGGGGCTCGTCGACGACGACGATGGCGACCACCTGGGGATCGTCGGCGGGGGCGGCGCCGACGAACGACGAGAGGTGCAGCAGCTTGCTGTAGCGGCCGGTGACGGGGTCGACCTTTTCGGCGGTGCCGGTCTTGCCGGCCACGCGCATGCCGGCGATCGCGGCGAGGGTGCCGGTGCCGCCTTCTTCGACGACGCCTTCCATGATCGACAACAGCGTGCGCGCCGACTCCGCCGACATCACGCGCTCGCCGGCGTCATCCACGTGCTCTTCGACGACGGCGCCGTCGGCGGCTACCACGCGCTCGATCAGGTAGGGGCGCTTCTTGACACCGCCGTTGGCGACGGCCTGGACGAGGCTGGCCATCTGCAGCGACGACACCAGCACGCCGTGGCCGAAGCTGACGGTGGCCAGGCGGGCGTCGCCCCAGCGGGCCTGCTGCGGCAAGCGTCCGCCGCTCTCGTCGAGCAGACCGGTGCCCGGGCGGCTGCCGAAGCCGTAGCGCTTGAGGCTCTCCTTGAGCTTCTCCTCGCCGAGCAGCTGGGCGATCTTGAGCGTGCCGATGTTGCTCGACGTCGCGAACACCTGGGCGGCGCTGATGATCGACGCCTTGTGCGTGTCGTGGATGGTGTGCTTGCCGAGCTGGAAGCGGCCGTTCTCGCAATCGATGAGGTCGTTTCTGCCGACGACGCCGGCGTCGAGGGCGGCGGCAAAGGTCGCGACCTTGAAGATCGAGCCGGGCTCGACGGCGTCGGCAAAGGCGTGGTTGCGCTTGTCGCCGCCGGCTCCGGCAGCGCTGGCGGTGTTGGGGTTGAACGACGGCGACTGCGCAGAAGCGCGAATGGCGCCCGTCTTGGCGTCGAGCACGATGGCCCACACTGCTTTTGCCTCGAAGGTCTCGCGGGTGCGGGCGAGGATCTCTTCGGCGGCCTGCTGCAGGGGCAGGTCGAGGGTCAAAACGACGTCGTCACCGCTGAGCGTTTGCAGATCGAACACCGGGTCGCCGTCTTCGATGACGGCCACGCGGCCGCCCTTGTTGTCGGCAATGGCGTTCAGCTTGGTGGTGCGGCCGGTGAGGCGATCGTCGAGGCTCTGCTCGATGCCGCCCTGGCCCTTGCCGTCGACGTCGACGCCGCCGAGCAGCTGTGAGGCCAGCTCTTTGTTGGGCCAGGTGCGGCGCCACTCTTTGCGCGTGCCGACGCCCGGCAGATCGAGGGCCCGCACGCGGTCGGCGACGTCGGGAGCGACGCGGCGCTCGATCCAGACAAAGGCGCGGTCGTTGGCGATCTTGCTGGCGACGCCGGTGGCCGGCACGCCGAGGGCATCGCCCAGCGCGCGCGCGGTGGCGTCGACGTCGACGATGCGGCGCGGCTCGGCGTACACCGACCAGGCGGGCAGGCTGACGGCCAGGGCGCGGCCGGCGACGTCGACGACGTTGCCGCGCGGTGCCGTGACCGGGACCTTGCGCAGGTACTGCTCTTGCGCGAGGCCGCGCAGGTCGTCGCCGAGCACGAGCTGCAACCGCGCGCTCTTCCACAGCACGCCGACGAAGCCGGCGGCGACGACGACGGCGATGACCCAGACGCGCCAGCGGGCCGCGGGCGTGGCCGACCGACCCTTCATGGCGACACCGGCAACGACGTCGTCACATCCGGCGGAACCAGGCCGAGCTCGGTGCGGGCGATGGCCGCCAGCCGGGTCGGCCGCAACAGCGCGGTGCGCTCGACCTCGAGGGCCGCGCGCTGCTGCTCGAGCTGCACGAGGCGCGTGCGCTGCCCGTGGATGCGGTAGCCGACCTCGATGGCCGTGCTCTTCACGCGCACCATCCACAGCAGCGCCGCGGTGAGCACAATGGTGACGACGATGAGCGCGAACGGCAGCGCCGGCGACGTCGCCGGCGGGCTCGAGGCATCCATCGGGATCTGGGATCGCTGCTTCATGCGTCGTCACCCGCTTCGTCGGTGTCGTCGTCGTCTTCGCTGTCGTCTTCGTCGTCGACTGCGCGGTCTGCTTCGACAGCAGCTTCGACAGCAGAGGTGGCGAACACGGCCACGCGCAGCTTGGCGCTGCGCGAGCGCGGGTTGTCGCGCACCTCGTCGTCCGACGCCGTCAGCGGCTTCTTGGTCGTCTGCTGAAACGTGCCGGCAGCCGCGGGCGCGTCGTCGTCGCTGGGCCCGTAGCCAGGCCTGTGCGGTCCCGACGCGGCGTACTTGCGGCGGGTCTTGAACAGCACCTTCACGGCGCGGTCTTCCAGCGAGTGGAAGGTCAAGAAGCCGGCGCGGCCGCCCTCGCGCAACACGCGCGGCAGGGCCTCGAGCAGGCGGTCGAGCTGCTGCAGCTCTTCGTTGACGGCGATGCGCAGCGCCTGGAACGTCTTGGTCGCGGGGTGGATTTTGCCCCCGGAGCCGCGGCGGCCACCGACGGCGGACATGACGGCGCTGGCGAGGCCTTCGGTCGTCGTCGGCCGGCGATCCTTGATGTAGCGGGCGATCTTGCGCGAGCGGGTCTCGCCGCCGTGTTGGAAGATGACGTCGGCGAGCTCGGTGTCGCTGAGGCGCTCGATGAGCGCGGCCGCGGTCTCGCCCTGCGACGTGTCCATGCGCATGTCGAGAGGCGCGTCGGTGCGAAACGAGAAGCCGCGCGCGCCTTCGTCGAGCTGCATCGACGAGACGCCGAGGTCGGCAAAGACGACGTCGACTCTGGCCAGGTGCTGGTCGTGCAAGGCGGCCTCGATCTCCGAGAACGGTCGGTGCACGAGAGAGACGTTCGAGAACGCCTTTGCGATTCCGCCGGCGGCGTCGTCGGCAAAGGCGCGGCGATCGCGATCGAGCCCGACCACGCGACCGCCCGGGCCCGTGGCTTCGGCGAACAAGCGCAGGTGGCCGCCGGCGCCGGCGGTGCAGTCGACGACGACGTCACCGGCCTGGATGGCCAGCTCACGCACGCACTCGCGCGGCATGACGGGCAGGTGGGCCGGTGCGGCTTCGACGACGTCCTGGGTCACCACGTCAGAGCCCGTGCCGCGCGAGGAAGTCGCGGGTCTCGGCGAGGTCTTGCTCCGCGTGCTTTTTGCGCAGCTCGTCGAAGCGCGGCTTGCTCCACAGCTCGATCTTGTCGATGACGCCGAGCCACACGGTGTCGCGCTCGAGGCCGGCGTGGTCGCGCAGCTCTTTGGGAATGCTGACGCGGCCGGCGCGATCGATTGTGACCACCGAGGCGCTGGCGATGACGAAGCGCTTAAAGGCGGCGACCGCGGGGTGCGACGGCGGCAACGCCGCGACCTTCTGGGCCTGGCTCTGGAAGTCGGCCTCGGTCATGCCGACCAGGCAGGGGTCGTAGAGCGACTGGGTCAAGACGAAGCGGTCGACGACGTCGGTGTCGGCTTCTTTGCCCGCTTCTTTGCTGGCGTCTCTGCCGGCTTCGTCGTCGGCGCGGCTCACCGCCAGGGCCCGCGGCGCGAGGGCCGGGCGCAACGCGGCCGGAAAGGCCACCCGCCCTTTCTCGTCCATCAAGCAGTGGTGAAAGCCGAAAATCATCAGTTATTTCTGGGCAGTTCGACGCGCAGCGCGCCTTCTGCCAACAATCCTGTGGTCTTGATCCCGCGTTGATCCCCTGTGATCCCTGAACCTCCACCAAATCCCACGCGGACAGTAAGGGCGATCCAATTTGGGTGTCAATGGCGCCGGAGCAGCCGTCGCACGGCCCAGATCCACCGCTATTCGTTGTGGTGTGAGCGGATGTTCAGCCCATGAACCCGGTGGATCGTGGTGGATCGAATGGCGCTTCCCAACAAGAACGAGCGTGCCGATCGAAACACGCCGCCCCAGCAGACGACGGCGGCCCCGGCCCGAAGGTCGCCCTGAAATCGCAACGAAACTTGACGGCGAAGGAGCGGGCGGCGCCAAATGCCCCCCAATGCGGACCTCCCTCCCCCTCTCCCTCGTCGTCGCTGCCGGCGCCTTTGTCGCAGCACCCGCCCTGGCCGGCCCCAACGACATCGAGCTGTCAGGGCTCGTCGACAAACAAGACCTGACGAACCCGGTGGTGCGCCAAGAGGACTTCCGCCTGCTGGTCCGCGAGCTCGGCCTGATCTTCACGCCGTCGTCGATCCAGCCCGCCGAGACCACCGGCATCTCGGGCTTCGACTTCGCGCTGACCTACGGCTTCCACCCCGTCAACGTCGACAAGCCCTACTGGCAGGACGCGCTCGAAGAGAAGGGCGTGCGCCTGCCGATGACCATCGGGGCCACCGCCCGCAAAGGGTTCGTGCTGCCGATCCCGTTGGCGTCTGAGGTCGAGCTCGGCGCGCAATATTTGATCGAGAGCCAGATGGTGAACCTCGGCGCCAACATCCGCGTGGCGCTCAACGAGGGCTTCACCGGCAACCACTGGTGGATCTTCATCCCCGACATCGCCGTCGAGACCGGCATCAACCGCGTCGTCGGCAGCGACGACCTCGACCTCGTGACGGCGACGGCCGGCGGCTCGATCTCCAAGGGCTTCGGCGTCTTTGGCTCGTTCAACCTCACGCCCTACGTCGCCTACAAGAGCATCTTCGTGAACGCCTCGACGCGCATCATCGACGCCAACCCCGACGTGACCACCAACGTCGAAGACAACGTCGTGTTCGCCATCGTGCCGCTCGCAGAGAACCGCATGGACCGCATCTCTGGCGGCATGCGCGTCATCGTCGCCCACGTGATGCTGTCGGGCGGCGTCGACGTGAACCTGCTCGGCGAGCAGGGCACCATCATCCAATATGGCCTGCGCATGGGCGTCAGCTTCTGAGCTGAACGCGGGGCCGCACCACCGACGCGTGGCTCAGCCGGAGGCGGCGGGCTCGTCGTCGAACGGCATGCAGACGTTGCTGGCGTTGGGGCTCTGGGCCGGCACGCACTCGGTGTCGTCCGAGCAATCGTTGTCGTTGGTGCAGGCCTTTCCAACGTCGAGGACGGAGCTGCCGAGCGGGCAGGCCGACAGCAGTGCCGTCACCGACAGCAGCGTCGACAGCAGTGCGGCCAGCGCGGTGGGGGACAGGGCAGTGCGGGCGCGCGCGGTCATCGGTCGCTCTCTTCTTTGTCGGTCGTGGTCTCAACGTCGGCTTCGTCGGCGGCTTCGTCGGCGTCTTCGTCGGGCTCGTCGCCACCGCTGGCGATGAGGATGATGCCGCCGACCAGGGCGCCGGCGCCGATGGCCGCTGCGGCGCCGCCGGCGGTCGCTACCCAGCGAAACGTCTGGTTCCAGTCGTTGGCGTCCTTGACGAGCGCGGCGCGCAAGTCGGCGGCGCGGCCAGCGGCCTGGCGCTTCTGCGAGGCGCCCTCGGCCGCCTGATACTCGAGCTGCACCGTCGTCTGCTGCGGCACGTTCTGCGCGTAGCGCACAAACGGCAACGCGCCGTACACCGCCGTGGCACCGCCGGCGACGAGGACGACGCCGCCGAGGCCCGAGAGGATGAAGCCGCCGATGGGCGGGCCCGCGCCGGGCGGCGGCGGCACTTCGTCGTCGATGGAGCGCACTTTGTCGTCGGTGTCTTCGTCGCCTGCTTCGTCGTCGCGCGTCGTCGTCGGCGGCGTCGTGGTCGGAGGGGTCGGCGTCGTCGTTGGCGTGGTGGTCGTCGTCGTCGTCGTCGTCGGCTCGGTCGTCGTCGGCTCCGCGGCAACGTCGGCTGGTTCTTTGTCTTCTTCGTCTTCTTCGTCGACGCGCTCATCGATGCGAGCCGGCTCGACTTTGACGGGCTCGGGCTTGACGGGCTCGGGCTTGACGGGCTTCGTCGGCTTCGTCGGCGGCAGCACCGCTGGCGGCGGCGTCACCACCGCCGCTGAGCCCGAGAGCTTGCAGGTGATCGGGCACTGGTCGGCGTCGACGCGGTTGCCGTCGTCGCAGTCTTCGCCGCTCTCAAAGGCGCCGTTGCCGCACTCGGGGGCCGGGTCGGTGCACGCCGCGCCCGCGCCGTATTTGGCGATGGCGGCGCGCAGCAGCTCGAGCCGGGTGGCGACGCTCGCGGCCAGGCGGTGCGACGCGTGGCGCGACTGGAAGGTCTCGAGGAAGCGCACGGCGCCGGCGCGATCGCCGCCCTGGCCCGCGGCGTCCGAGGCCGCCAACAGGTTCTCTGGCGTCGGCTGCATCTCGTCGAGCTTCTTGTAGAGATAGGTCGCGTCGCAGAAGCGCTCACGCACCAGCGAGCGATCGGCCGAGGCCTTGAGCGCCTTTGCCTCGCCCTGCGGTGCCGCCCATGCCGACGTCGACCAGCCGACGGCAGCGGCCCCGGCGCAGGCGACGACGACGACGAATGAAGATCGGGACGACGGGGAACGGGTCTTCATGCTCACTTCTCAGCCCACAACAGCAGGCGCTTGAACGGGTAGAAGTACGGGCGCTCGTCGACGAGGCGGGCCATCAGGCGGGCGCGGTAGGCGGCTTCGAAGCTCAGGTAGAGGTCGGGCGGCAGGCGGCGGCGCGGCTCGGTCAACAGCGTGCCCTTGACCCATTCGACGACGTCGTCTTTGCATTCGAGCTTGTGTCCGTAGACCTGCACGAACACGCGCTGCTTCGTGAAGCCGAGCTTGTGCAGCAGGCGGGTGTATTCCTCGGCGGGCAGCACCGGGCGGACCGAGGCCCCGCGCAGGTACGGCGCCCACGGCTGCTGCTCGCAGAGCTCGGCGCAGACGACGTGGCTGGCGTGGTCGTGGTTGACCGGCATCTGCACGGCGAGCTGCCCGCCGCCTGCCGAGGTCCGTGCGGCGAGGCGCTCGGCGAGGGCGGCGAACAGCGTCACGTGCTCGGGCACCCAGTGCAGGCAGGCGTTGCTGAACAGCAGATCGAATTGGCCGCCAGGGATGGACCAGTCGGCGAAGCTCTCGACGTGGGCGAGGGCAAAGCGCAGGCCCGGCTCGTTCAGCGCGCGGCTCTTCTGCAGCATCTGCTCCGACGAATCGATCCCGAGGGTGCTCTTGCAGCGCAGGGTGCGGTGCAGCTCGAGCGTGGTCTCGCCCGTGCCACAGCCCAGGTCGACGACGGACATGTCGGGCCGCGCCGACACCAGCTGCAGCAGGTCACGGAAGGGCTGTTGGCGCTCCTCGCGGAAGCGGTCGTATTGCCCGGGATCCCAGCCGTCGGCGACAACCATGCCCCTCGATTAGCAGAGCCGGGGCCGGGCGCGAGCGGAGTGTGTTTGTTCGCGCCGGTCGAAGCGACGACACGGTCCAGCCGTGCACCAGCAGTCCACCAGCAGTCCACCAGGCGGGGCGGGGTAGCGTGCCGCCATGAAGCGCGAGGACCTCATCGGGCACCTGCGGCGAAACGAGATCTTCGCCCGCACCGACGCCAAAAAGCTCGAGCAGCTGGCGGCCCTCGCCGACGTCGTCCCCGTCGACAAAGGCGGCCGCGTCCTCGAAGAAGGCGACGCCTCCGAGCACCTGTTCGTGCTCATCAAGGGCGTCGTCGGCGTCTTCTACTCCTCCGTCGACGGCGTCGACGTGCTCGTGAAGATCTTCGGGGCGCCGGCAGTGTTCGGTGAGATGGAGCTGATCTTCGGCCAGCCCCGCCAGGAGTACGTCGAGTGCTTCGAGCCGTGTCTGGTTGCTCGCTTGCCATCGCAGGAATTCATGTCCTTCATGCGCGCCGATTCCGAGGCCTGTTATGTGATGCTGAAAGACGTCGCGTCACGCCTGGCCATCGCCGCGTACAACGAGCGGGCCCTGGCGTTCCTCGATGCCAACACGCGGCTGGCGGGCCTGTTCTTGAGCTTCCTCGAGGCCTACGGCAAGCGCACCGACGACGGGGTGACGCTGCAGATCAAGCTCACCTACGAGATGCTGGCGCGCTGCCTGGGGGTGACGGTGCGCTCCATCGACCGGGCCATGACCGAGTGGGCCAAGCAGGGGTTCATGACAAAAAACCGCGGCTTCTACACGTTCCATGATCTTGAAAAGCTCGAAGAAAAGGCTGACCCCGATCGGATTGCCTTGTTCTCGAAGCTCGGCCTCTTGCCCCACCGCGCCGGCCAGATCCTCGGCCGCGGCGAGACCTGAACGCACACCAGCGCGATTCGCCCGTCGCGCCACCACGACGACGTCTCAGTTTCCCGGCAGCTCTTCGCAGGCGGGGTCGGGGTCGAGCACGTCGAACAGCGCGACCTGCACGGTCAGCACCTCAGCGCTCGGCGCGAGCACGACGACGGAGCAGCCGACGAATTCGGCGTCGGCGGCGGCGCAGGTGGCGGGGCCGTCGCAGGCAAAGACGACGACGGCGGCTTGCTGGCCGGTGGCCTCGGTCTTGAGCTCGTAGGGGACCTTCTTGTCGCGCGGCGCGAGCACGGCTTCTTCTTCGTCGCCGACCCGCACCAGCAGGCTCTTGACCTCGCTGGTGTCGAGGCTCGCGGTGCTCTCTTCGACCACCACCAGCAGCGTCAGCGCCGGGGCCCCACACGCCGACGCCAGGCCGGTCGCCAGCAGCACGGTGGCCCTCAAAGACCAGAGCAAACGGAGCGAACGCTGGGTCATGGGTCGAGGTCCGCGTCGAGCTGGGAGGCGTCGACCTCGACGGCGGTGGCGCCCCCGCCCGCGCTGGCGGCGACGACGCCGGCCACGACGGCAGCGACGACGACGACGCCGGCGACGCCCAGGCCGATCACGAGCCACGGCGGGCCTTGGTCTTCGTCGACGCCGCCGCCGCCGGGCTGCACCACCTCGTCGCCCGCGCCTGAAGCAGAAGACGCCGACGGGGTCGTCAGCGTGAGGTCCATCGGCGCGGTGACGTTGACCTTTTTGCCGGCGCCGCCGACGCCGACCCAATGGGGGCCGGGCAGCACGTCGAGGACGCCGCCGCGTTCGCCGACGTTGGGCGCGGGCCGGCCATCGAGCACCAGCCCGCCCCCCTCGGCCGAGCGCGGTCCCTTGACCTCGACGGTGAGCGGCACGGTGGGGCCGGCGAGCAGGCTCTCGCGCAGCTCTTCGAAGCGGGCGACGACCTTGGGGGGCACGAAGCTCTTGTCGGGTGACCAGGTCGGCCGCACGACGGCGAGGGCCCGCAAGACCTCGTCGGCCTCTGGCTCGCGCGCGAGGCGGCGCAGGGCGAGGGCCCGGGTCACGCGCGAGTCGGCCCAGGCGGTCCAGCTGGCGTCGTCGTCGCGCCAGGCGGGGCCCTGCTCGAACGCCAGCGCGACGGCGTCGGTGGCGGCGAGGGCGCCGGCGAAGTCGCCCTCGAGAAAGCGGGCGCGGGCCTCGGCGGCCCCCTGGTGCAGCTTGTTGCCAGCCGGGGCCTGTGCCGCCTTTGACGTCGCCCTCGCCGCCATCTGCTGGCCAGAAAGCCCCGTCGCCGACGACGGGGTGGAGAGGGCCAAAATGACGACGACGACGAGCACGGGCGGCCAGCAGACCAAATTTCCCCCCGACAGGCTAGGTTTTCAACGCCCATGAGCTCCCAGCCCGCCCCCGGCCAATCCCCAGGCATGGACGCCCCGTCGACGACCGGCGGCGCCATCCCCGAAACGCTGGGGCGTTACCGGCTGCTGTCGAAGATCGCCAAAGGCGGCATGGCCGAGGTCTTTGCCGCCCGCTCCTACGGCGTGCACGGCTTCGAAAAGACCGTCGCGCTCAAGCGCATCCTCCCGCGCTTCGGCCAGGACCCGCAGTTCGTGCGGATGATGGTCGACGAGGCCAAGATCTCGGTGCTGTTGAACCACCCCAACATCGCCCAGATCCTCGAGCTCGGAGAACAAGACGGCGACTACTTCATCGTCATGGAATTCGTCGCCGGCCAATCGCTGTCGGCGATGGTCAAGCGGCTGAAAGAGACCAACGAGCGCTTCCCGCGGCTCGAGGCCTGCTTCGTCGTCGTCGAGCTGCTCCAGGGTCTGCACGCCGCCCACAGCCAGACCGACATGAGCGGCAACGCCGCCGGCATCATCCACCGCGATGTCTCGCCGCAGAACACGCTGATGAGCTTCGACGGCCACGTGAAGGTCATCGACTTCGGCATCGCCCGCGCGCGCGACCGGCTCGAGGCCACCGAGGTCGGCACCATCAAGGGCAAGCTCCGCTACCTGGCGCCCGAGATGATCGACCCGGGTCGCTTCACCGAAACCGGCGACTTCGACCACCGCGTCGACGTCTTTGCCGCCGGCATCGTGCTCTGGGAGCTCGTCGCCGGCCGCACGATGTTCCCCGGCGACGACGAGCTCAAGGTC
The DNA here is from genome assembly GCA_046593615.1 of Myxococcota bacterium. Lineage (GTDB taxonomy): Bacteria > Myxococcota > UBA727 > UBA727 > VGSZ01 > VGSZ01. Next base: position 10,993 of record JBKJNL010000120.1, read on the forward strand.
TACGACGACATCACCGACGGCACGACGCCGGACCTCGTCAAAGAGGGCGCGTGCGACGCCGCGCTGATGAAGATCATCCACAAGGCGCTCGAGCGACGGCTGAGCAAGCGCTACGCGTCCGCCGAAGAATTCGCCGACGACCTGCGCTCCTACGTCTACCGGACCGATCCGGCGTTCACGCACAAGCGCGTCGCCGCCATGCTCGACAAGCACTTCCCCGACGAGAAGCACGATCTCACCGCCCTCGAGCGCGGCCAGTCCGCCGCCGACATCGTCGGCCTCAAGGGCCGCGACAGTGCCCAGAACAGCGCCCAGAACAAGGCTGCTCCGGGGGCTGCAAAGAAGTCGCCGCTCGGGGGCCCGCTGGCGCAGTCGTTGTCGGGCAACCTGCCGGCGGCGTCGGCGCAGACGGCGCAAATCGGCGAGACCGATGTCCCGCCACCGGCCGAGACGCGGCACATGCGCTCCGACAAGCACGCGATGCCGCCGAGCCACGGCGGCCGCTCGGGACCCGGTGCGGCGGCCCCGGGACCCGGGCCGCGCGGGCGCGACGACGGCCTCTCGATGGCCGCCACCCAGCTCGTCGACGTCGACGCCGTCGACCCGGGCCGCGAGCTTGGCCGCGAGCTGGGTCGCGACCTGCCGCGCAACAAGGACCTCACCGTCGTCACCCTGGTCTCGCGCGAGCACGTGATGGCCACGAGCAAGGGCAGCAAGCAGGTCTCCGACTCCTCCGGCGTGTTTTCGATGCCCGACGACGCCACCCTGACGGTGACGGCGGACCAGCTGCGCGACCAGCGGGCCCGCATCGACGCCCTGCGCGGCGCCTCGAGCGAGCGCGGCGCGGCGCCGACGCGGCCTGAGCGCGCCAACCGCGGGGCCGAGACTGCTGCTCCAGGGCTCGGTCCCGAGCCGTCCGCTCCAGGACCCGAGACACCGCGCGCGAGCACCGGCGAGCGCCCGCGCCTCGAGCGCTCGAGCAACCCCGCGCCACGCTCGCTCGACGAGACGCCGATGACGCGCAAGGCGCTGCCGCTCTCGTCGTCGACCGGCGTCGACCGCGGCACCATCATCCGCAACCGTTTGATTGCGGCTTCGGCGACGGTGGGCGTGCTGCTGGCGCTGGGGATCGTCGCCGTCATCGAGGGCGCTGCTCGGCTCAAGCCCGGCGACGAGCCGGTGCCGGCGTCGATGACGTCGTTGACGCCGCCGACGCCGGTTCCCCCGCCGACGTTGACGCCGACTCCGGTTCCAACACCAACACCGACACCAACACCGGTTCCGGCGCCGATGGTCGACACCGGCACCGTCAAGGTGACGATCCGCTCCACCGTCGCCGGCGCCCTCGTCATCGTCGGCGACCAGCGCGGCCCGGCGCCGTTCACGCTGCAGGCCCGGCCAGGCGACAGCGTCACGGTGCGCGTGCAGGCGCCAGGCACGCTGGAAGAGGTCGAGACCGTCATGGTCCCGATGCCCGCCGGCGGCGCCGCCGGTGCCGACGTCGTCGTCGACGTCTCACCCCGCCTGCTCGCGGTGCCGGTGCGGCTGCAGGTCGAGCCCGCCGGCGCCGAGGTGCTCATCGACGGCGAGGTCGTCACCGCCGACACCACCGTCGAGCCCGGCGTCTCGGTCGTCGTCGACGTCTCTGCCGCGGGCCACCTGTCGGCGCGGCAGGAGCTGAAGCCGGCGGCCGGCACGCCGCTGCTCATCAAGGCCGTGCTGCAGAAATCGGGGCAGAAGAAGCCGCCGCCACCGCCGCCGCCGGTGCTGAAAGGCAACGGCACGCTGGCCTTGAAGACGACGCCGTTCTGGGGACAGGTCACAATCGACGGCAAGCTTGTCGACGAGCAGACGCCGCTGTCGCTGGCCCTGCCGGCGGGCCGCCATGACGTCGTCGTTTCCCACCCGCCCAAGGGCCTGGTGCGCAAGTTCAAGGTCGTCGTGAAGCCGGGCGAGACGGTGACCCGCACCATCACCTTTGACTGACGCGCCCGGTCACGAGCACGGGCCCGCCCGACGGTGACGCTGGCTCCTCTGGCGGCAGCAGAAGCCCCCTCTTCTTGCAACCGAAGCGCGGAAGCTGCATCTCAGTGCCCGCCCGGTGTGCCGCCTGCGGGCCGACGACGTCGTGGACGCCGCCGCCGACGTCAAAGGAAGCCGTGACCGACTACACCCTGCTGCCGAAGAACCAGAAGATCATGACGCTGGCGGGCACGCTGCTCGGCATGCTGCTGGCGGCGCTTGACCAGACCATCGTGGCCACGGCGGGTCCGTCGATTCAGAAAGACCTGCACATCGACCCCTCGCTCTACGTCTGGCTGACGACGTCATACCTGGTGGCGTCGACGGTGATGACGCCGATGTGGGGCAAGCTGTCGGACATCTTTGGCCGGCGCACCGTGCTCGTCACCGGCATCAGCATCTTTCTGCTCGGCTCGCTGTTCTGCGGCATCTCGCAGAGCACCACGCAGCTGATCCTCGCTCGCGTGGTGCAAGGCATCGGCTCGGCGTCGTTGTTCACCACCGCCTTTGCCGTCGTCGCCGACCTGTTCACGCCCCGCGAGCGCGGCAAGTACGCCGGCATCTTTGGCGCCGTCTTCGGCCTGTCGTCGGTCATCGGCCCGCTCGTCGGCGGCTTCATCACCGACAACTTCGGCTGGCACTGGTGCTTCTTCATCAACCTGCCGATCGGCGCCGTCGCCCTCGGCGTCATCCTCACGCGCATGCCGGCGCTGACGCAGGAGCATCAGGCGAAGCCGACCATCGACTACCTCGGTGCCGCCCTCTTCGCCGTCGCCATCATCCCGCTGCTGCTGGCGTTGTCGTTCGGCAAGACCCGGGTCGAGCCCGGCGTGCCGGGGTTCTTGTGGCAGTCGTCAGAGATCGTCGGGATGTTCGCGGCCTTTGTCGTCTTTCTCACGACCTTCATCCTCTGGGAGCTGCGCGCGCGCGATCCGATGATCGACATGCGCATGTTCAAGAACCGGCCCTACGCCATCGGCAACGCCGCCAGCTTCACCGTCGGCATGGCGTTTCTCGGCGCCATCGTCTTTTTGCCGCTCTTCATGGTGAACGTGGTCGGCTCGTCGGCGACGTGGGCGGGCCTGGCCACGGTGCCCCTCACCTTTGGCATCGTCGCCGGCAACATCATCTCGGGGCAGGTGTCGTCGCGCACCGGCCGCTACAAATTCTTGATCGTCGGTGCCCTCGTCGTGCTGATGGCCGGCTTCGCGGTGATGGCGTTCACGGTGCACTCCGACTCCACGCAGCTGGGCATGGCCGGGCGCATGGTGCTGATTGGTCTGGGCCTCGGCCCGTCGATCCCGCTCTTCAACCTGCACATCTCGAACTCCGTCGAGCCCCACCAGATCGGCGCGGCGACGTCGACGGCGACGCTGGCCCGGTCGCTCGGTTCGACCATGGGCCTGGCCATCTTTGGCACCGTGTTCGGCACCACGCTGACGGGCGCCATGGAGCAACGCATGGCCGAAGCCACCGCCGGCGTTCCACCGGCGATGGTCGCGCAGATGCGTTCGTCGTCGTCGTCGTCGACCGAGAGCGCCAGCGCTGAAGAGGGCGGGCGGGCCGGCACCGTGTTCGATCAGCACGCCGTCGAAGCCAACGTGAAGCGTCGCTTCAGCGACCAGCGCAGCGCCATCGACCTGGCGTTGGGCAAAGACGATCCGGTGGCCCTCGCCGCGCTGAAGAACAACCCGAACCTCGACGAGCGCCTCAAGGCCATCGTCGACGGCGGCGGCATCACGGCGTCGATCACCGCGGCTTTTGCCGCCTCGCAGCAGAAGGTGGCCGCCGGCGTCGAGCAGGGGCCCGACGCCGTCGCCGGCCTGCAGAGCGATCCGACGCTGCCGCCGCCGTTGAAAGCGAGCCTCGCCCAGATTCCGCCCGAGGCCCTCGCCTCCCCCGAAGGACGCGCCCAGGTCCTCGCCACCCTCGCGCACGACATGGCGCCCGCCCGCGACGCGGCCATCACCACGGCCCGCGCCCAGGCCATCGCTGGCGCCCACCAGGGGCTCGACGCGGCGGAGCAGACGGCGCTGTCGACGGTGGCCAAGGTCGGCGCGGCCCTCAAGGAGGCCTTCACCGACGCCATCACGCGCGTCTATCTGTTCGGCATTTTCTTTGCGTTGCTCGGTCTGCTGGTGTCGTTGGCGATCCCCGAGCTGCCCCTGCGCGGCGTCGGCCCCGGCGGCGCGCCGCCGCCGGTGGAGTGAGGCGGATCGCCTGCGACGTCGACGCAGCAACGTGCCCCGGTCGCGTCGCTGCGCGCCAGCCGCGCGGCGAAATTTCACCGCGCGCCACCTCGAGGCAGCAGTTGCTGGCCAGGCCGGGGTCGAGCGGGCACATCAGCAAGCATGAGCGCACCCCTTCTGCCGTCGCCGTTTTCGCCTCGCTGCTTCACCGCCATCGCGTTGTTCGTGTCGTCGTTGCTGGTGGCATGCCCATCACCGCCCACCATCGTCGACCCACCGCTCGCTGAGGGTGAGGGTGAGGGCGAAGGCGAAGGCGAAGGAGAGGGCGAAGGCGAAGCGGTCGGCGAAGGAGAAGGCGAAGCGGTCGGCGAAGGCTTCCCCGCGTGCACCGTCAGCGGCACCGCCGGCGTGACCTTCACCCGCGACGAGGGAGCGACGCTGGCGCCGACGTCGACGACGCTGTCGGGCACCGTCTACACCTATGGCCTGGCCGCGCTCGGCGACGGAAACCTCGTGGCCGAGCACGGCGGTCGCTTCTTGCGCTCGCGCGATCAGGGCTGCACCTGGACCGACCTCGGCGCAGCCCCGTTCTCGCCGATGCGCATGAGCAGCGGCGCCGGCCGCGCCTACGCCTGGGCCGACAACAACCGCGAATTCGCCCGCATCGACGACGACGACAGCGTCCACGTGCTCACGCTCGCGCCACCGGGAGTCTGGAAGGGCCTGGCCGTCGACAGCGGCGGCGACGTCATCGCCGCCCTCGACGCGACGCTGCTGCGCTCGACCGACTTCGGCGTCACCTTTGACCGCGGCACCACACCCGCGTTCGTCGGCGACGACGCCGGCCTCGTCTACCGCGCGTTCTTCGACCCCAAGGACAGCGACCACGTCGTCGTTGGCGCCGCCACCGCCGGCGGCCGCGTCACCTTTGACGGCGGCGTCACCTGGACGGCCTCCACCGGCCTGTCGGTCTTTCCGTCGGCCACGAAGCAGAAGCGCGCGAACCTGTTCGAGGGCGTCATCTCGCCCGTCGACGGCGACGTCGTCTGGGCCGCCGGCATCGACGTCGAAGCCACCCTGCCGCCGAATGACCAGGGCAACGGCGCCCGCCACATCTACCGCTCCGGCGACGGCGGCCTGACCTTCGACGTCGTGGTCACCGCCAGCGCCGAGGTGACGATCATCAATGGACCCATGATGGCCGCGAGCCCGTCAGACAAAGATGTCTTCTATTTCGTCTTCGGCACCTATTTCAACGACTACGGCACCGATATCTACCGCGTCGTCGTCGACGGCACCGTCACCACCACCCACAACACGTACCACGATATATCGGCGCTGGTGTTTGCCCTGGATGATGTGGATACATTGTATCTTGGTCTGGTGAACGAAGTGATCAACTGAGCAGTCAGGCCCACAGAAGCAGGGGGGGGCGCTCAGCAGGTCTGCTCAGACGCGTTCGATGCGCGCGCCCAGGCCCTTGAGCCGCATCTCGATGTTGGCGTAGCCGCGATCGATCTGCTGGGCGTTCTGGATGACGCTGCGGCCGTCGGCGACGAGCGCCGCGAGCAGCAGCGCCATGCCGGCCCGGATGTCGGGCGACGACATCGTCTGGGCGTAGAGGTGCGAGGGGCCCTCGACGATGCAGCGGTGCGGGTCGCAGACGGTGATGCGTGCGCCCATGCTGATGAGCTTGTCGACCCAGAAGAGCCGGCTCTCGTACATCCACTCGTGGATGAGCACGCTGCCCTTGCACCGCGTGGCCAGCACGACGGCGATCGAGATGAGGTCGGCGGGGAAGCCCGGCCACGGCGCGTCGTGGATGCGGGCGATGGCCCCGTGCAGACCGTGCTTGACCTCGAGCTCCTGGTCGGCCGGCACAAAGATGTCGTCGCCGCGGACCTCCCAGGTGACGCCGAGCCGGCCAAACGCCAGGGCGGTGATGCGGTGGTCGTCGGGACGCGCCTTTTGGATGAGCAGCGGCGACTTCGTCATCGCCGCCAGCGCGATGAAGCTGCCGACCTCGAGGTAGTCGGGGCCGACGTCAAAGGTGGCGCCGTGCAGCTTCTGGCGCCCCTCGACGATCAGGGTGTTGGTGCCGACCCCGTGGATGCTGGCGCCCATGGCGATGAGCAGGTTGCAGACGTCTTGCACGTGCGGCTCGCTGGCGGCGTTTCGGATCGTGGTCGTGCCCTTGGCCAACGACGCCGCCATCACGACGTTCTCGGTGGCCATGACGCTCATCTCGTCGAGAAAGATGTCGGCGCCGCGCAGCCCCTTGTCGGCGCGCATCACGTAGCGATCGGGAAAGACCTCGATGACGGCGCCGAGCTGCTGCAGCGCTGCGATGTGCGTGTCGACGGGGCGACGGCCGATGCGGTCACCGCCGGGCACGGGCAGGGTGCACGCGCCCATGCGCGCGAGCAGCGGCCCGGCGAGGGCGAAGCTGGCCCGCATCTGCCGGCACAGCTCGAGCGCCGGGGCTGTGCTCTTGATGTTCTTTGGCGTGACGGCGAAGCGGTTTTTTGCTTGTTCGACGACGTCGACGCCGATGTCCTGCAGCAGGGCCATCATGGTGTGCACGTCGCGGATGCGCGGGACGTTGCCGAGCACGACGGTGTCGTCGGTCAACACGGTGCAGGCCAGCAGGGGCAGGGCCGCGTTCTTGTTGCCCTCGACGGTGATGCTGCCCGTCAGCTTCTGCCCGCCCTCGATGATGAAGGTATCCATGGTCTTTGCTGCTCCGCGTGGCTCGAGTTGGACGGCGCGCATGGTACTCCCGGAAAGGCCGCTGGCGCGGGCCGTTTGCAGCAACCAGAAAAATTCCTGACGACGTCGACACCGACGACGACACCGACGACGACACCGACGCCGAAGTCGGGGGCGACCGCGTCGCTGTTGCCGTCGTGACAACGAAGCGGGTCGGCGCGCTGTTCCGCAAACGAAGGGTTGAGGTTCGCTGCGCGTGCGCTGCATCATCCGCCCCCGATGGACGAGAGCGCCCAGGAATTCTGGTGCTACAAGCGCGGCCTGCTGGTGCTGCGTTTCTTGTCGTCGTCAGGCGTGTTCGTGCCGACCAAAGGACCGCTGCCACCCGAGCGCGATCCCGAAGGCCTGATGAAGCCCTGCACCTTTGCCTCCGGCCAGTTTCTCTCGGTGGAATGGGAGCCGCGGGTGCGTCTGCTGCTCGACCGCTCGCAAGACCTGGTCGAGCTCATCGAGCTCCTCGAGGATCGCCGCTACGAGGTCGACCTCGAGCCGCCGTCGAAAAAGGCCCGCCCCTTCCGCTTTCTGTGAGCGCCGGTCGCGCGTTGATCCTTGCGGCCGGTGACCGTGTCGCTCTGCGCGCCGTGCAACCCGCGGACGCCGCCGGGCATCTCAACGGCATGCGCCATTCTTTCTGCATCCCGCTTTTGCTGGCCTCGGCGTTCGCCTTTGCTTGCCAGCCCACCACCACCGAGCGGCTCGGGCTCGGTCCGGTCGAGACCGTCGAAGGTCTCGAGCTCGATCGCTACCTCGGTCGCTGGTTCGAGATCGGCAACTACCCGACGTCGTTCCAGGAGGGATGCAGCGAGACGACAGCCGAATACTCACTGAAGGACGACGGTGACATCGAGGTTCGCAACAACTGCACCGTCGACGGCGGGCCCAACGAGGCCGTCGGCGTCGCGCGCGCGGTCGACCTCGACGCCGGCAAGCTCGAGGTCAGCTTCTTTGGCCCCTTCTTTGGCGACTACTGGGTCGTCGAGCTGGGCGAGGAAGGCGGCGAAGAAGCTCCCTACAGCTACGCCGTCGTGACGTCCCCGAGCCGTGACTTCCTCTGGGTGCTCTCGCGTGAGCCGACGATGGCTGACGCGACCCTCGACGGCATCTTTGAACGGCTCGACGAGCAATCCATCGATCGCGAGCGCTTCGTTCTCACCGAGCAGTGACCGAGCAGGCACGCCGCGTTCGGGCTCCACGGCGCCGTGCACTTCAGCTAGGGTGCCCGCCATGATTGTGAGCGTGTTGACGGCGCTGCTGGTGGCACAGCTCGAGGTCGGGAATCCGGCGCCCCCCGATCCCCCCGCGGGCGGGGCGGCGGCGGCGCTCTCGGACCCTGCGGGGGCTCCGCCGGCGCTGCCGAGCGATGCCCAGCTCAAGGCGATGGCCGAACAAGACATCGAGGCGGCGCGGGCGCCGTTGCGGCGGGCGGCGCGGACGGCGCCGACGGCAGCCACCCGGGCCCTGGCGCTGCGGCTGTTGGCGACGTCGGACGCGACGTCGGCCACGGGCCGCATCTGCGCCCGCTCGTTGCGGCTCGATGCCGATCCGCTGGTGCGCCGCTCAGGCGCCGAGTGCCTCGGTCGAATCGGGCCGCGCTTGTCGTCGGCGTACACGGCGGCGCTGACGGCGGCCCTGACCGACGGCTCCCTCGACGTCGTCACCATGGCCGGCTGGGCCCTCGCCAACGTCGGTGACGCCGGCGCGGTCAGAGACGTTGCCGCCCTCGTCGGCCACCCCGACGCGCGCGTGGGCCGGCTGTTTCGCGGCTACGCCGAGCGCATGCGCGACCGGCTCGGGCTCAGCTACGCGCTCAAAGCGCCTGTCGAAAACGGCGTCGCCGGATCCGCCGACGAGCCCACGGCGATCCCGCCCGGCGTGGCCCTCACGTTCCCCGGCCGCGGCCTCGACGTCGCCAGCTCCGCCGGCTGGCTCGGCGTCTACGGCGCCATGGCCGGTTGGTTCCACGGTCCGTTCTTGCTGGCGGCCCACGGCGGCGAAGGCGGCGCCCAGGCCGGATCACTCGCCGGGCTCGGTCTCGCGGCCATCGGCGCGGCCTCGTTGTCGGGCTACGGCTACGCCCGCGCCGACTCGTTGCCCCTGGCCCACACCGTCGTGCAGCTCGGCACCCTTGGCGGCCTCGCCGGCTACGGCGGCGGACAGCTCGTGGGCTTCGCGCCGACGTCGGCGATCGCCGCGGCCAACCTCTCGCTGGTCGGCACCCTGGTCGGCACCGGCGTCGGCATGGCGCTCGTCGAGACGCGTCCGCCGACCCTCGGGGCGCTGTCGGCGGGCATGACCGCGGCGGTGTTGGTGGGCGCGTCGTCGGGCGCGCTGGCGGCGAGCTACGGGTATCCGTTCGACCACACCCTCGGCGTCATGCTGGCCACCGGCGGCGTCGCCGGCGGCGCCACCACGGTGCTGTTGGCGTCGCAGGACATCGGCCTGTTCCCGACCGCGGGCGCCGGCGTCGGCGGTCTGGTCGGCGGCGGCGCCGCGGCCCTGACCATGGCCCTCGTCGAGTCGAACGGCACGACGACGGAGAAGACCGGCTGGGTCATCGTCTCCGGCTTCGCCACCGGTGCTGCCCTCGGCGGCATCGGCGGTTGGCTGTTGCCGCGCGAGCGCGATCCGCTGCTGGCCGGCACGCTCAAGCTCGATCCGCCGGTGCTCGGCCTGCTGCCCGCGGGCGGCCTGCGCCGTGACCCGACGCCGGTGGCCATGATCAGCGGCACGTTCTGAGGCGCTGACGCGCTGACTCGCTGACTCGATGAGCGCTACGACCGGCTGTCAGCGTCGACGTCGTCGACAAAAGGCCAGCAACGCCAGCGCCAGCGCCGACACGCCGCCGTGGACGCCGCGGCAGCCGCAGCTCTCGGGGGCGGCGACGCCGTCTGCGCCTTCGCCTTCGCCCTCGCCGGTTTCGTCGGGCTCGCCTTCGCCTTCTGCGGCGGCGGCAGCGTCGACGACGAAGCCGCTGGGAAAGACAAAGATGTCGGCGCCGCGTTGGGCGATCACGTCATACGTGCCGGCCGACAACGACGACGGCAGGCGTCCGCGCACGGCGCCGGCGCTGTCGACGACGGCGGCCGCGAGCGGTTGTGGGCCGAGCCGCACGGTGGTGTCGGCGGTGAAGCCGCTGCCGAGGACGACGACGTCGACGCCGCTGCCCGCGTTGGCCCGTGCCGGGATGATGCTCGTGACGGTGAGGACCGCGCCTTCGCCTTCGCCCTCGGCGGCTTCGCCCTCGCCTTCGCCTTCGCCTTCGCCCTCGCCTTCGCCGCCGCTGGGGACGAAGCGGCAAAAGGAGTCGTCGAGCGGCACGTCGGTCTCGATGATCGCCCGGAAGATCCAGTCGCCGTCGACACCGAGGGCGTCGTTGTCGTACCAGCCCGGGCCGCCGAGCCCGTTGGGCGTGAAAATCACCGATTTGGCGTCGAGGCCGTCGGCGTCGCGGGCGATGCCGGGGAAGCCGTTGGTCCGGTAGACGAGCGACACCCAGAACTGGCCCGACAGCGCCAGCGTCGGCGACACCGCGATCTCCGAGAAGTCGGTGTCGCTGTCGATGACCGGCGCGTCGCCGTCGTAGAGGACGGTGCCCGGGTAGCCGTCGGTGGCAAAGACGTCGCTGCCGTCGGGGGCGTAGACGCGCAGGCCTTCGGTGAGCCCCAAGCCGGGCGTGTCGCTGCCGCCCCAGGCGATGAGCATGCGCAGCAACGTCGCGCCGGCGGGGGGCGTGAAGCGCACGGCGGCCTCTTCGCCGACGACGAAGCCGCCCTGAAACGCCAACGCGTCGCCGGGGTTGTAGGAGTCCGAGCAGAGGATCCGCTCTTCGGCCGAGGCTGCGGGCGCGAACAGAGCAACGGCGAACAGCAGGCAGGTGGCACGCATCTCTCGAGGTTACCGGGCCTCCAGAACGCCGCGCAGATCCCCCGTTTCGTTGCATGTGCGGCTTGGTAGGCACGACGTCGATGTTGCCCCCATCCGTCGTCGCCACGCCCCTCTTTGCTCGCGCGCAAACGCTGCTCTGCGCGCTGGTGATCGCCTGCGCGTTCGGGGGCGCGCCCGCGCTGCGGGCCGAGGTGATCCTCCAGTACTTCGAGACGTCGTGGAGCGAGGTCGAAGCCCGCGTCCCCGAGATCAAAGCCGCCGGCTACGACGCCTTGTGGTTGCCGCCGCCGACCAAGGGCACCGAAGGCGTCCGCGACGTCGGCTTCGCCGTCTACGACCGCTTCGACCTCGGTGACCGCGACCAGCGCGGCACCACCGCCACGCGCTACGGCACGCACGCCGAGCTGCAGGCGCTGGTCGAGACCGCGCACCGCTTCGGCCTGCGCGTCTACTTCGACGTCGTCATGAACCACCATGGCAACCCGCAGACCATCGAAAACGTCGGCGTCACCGAAGCCGACATCGGCGGCATGGCTGAGCTCGGCGGGGCCGCTGGCTTCCCCGGGACGTCGGTGTGGGACTTCCATGTGCTGCCTGCGCGCGTGCCCGGCGACGGCCGCTGCCCCGACGACAACAACGCCAGCGGTTGCGAATTCTGCGCGCGCCAGCCCGCCGAAGCCAGCGCCAACGACGTCTTTGGCGGCCTGCAGTGGCGCGTCGCCAACGACAACGCCGGCAGCGGCGCCGAGGTCTGCATCAGGCGCGACGGCGGCGAGCTGCGCGTGGCCTCGTTGACCATCGCCGAGGCCATGGCCGATTCGGGCGCGCCGTCGTCGTTGCCGGGCTACTTCGCCGGCTACACCCACGTGGTGCGCGCGCCTCGCATGGACGACTTCGCCGACTTCGGCTTCGAGGTGACGAACTGGTCGCTGCTGGGCCTGCACGACCTCGCCACCGAGCAGTACGCCAACGGCGATGGCCCCCTCGCCAACGACGGCGACAACGCCGTGGTCGGCACCGCGCTGCCCCGCTTCACGCGCAACGACCGCGACGCCCTCGACCGCAGCACCTACCGCTTCGGCGACGGCGTCGGCGGCGCCGCCACACCCCACGCCGAAGACACGCGCCAGTGGCTCATCCGCTGGATCCGCTGGCTCATGATGGACACCGGCGCCGACGGCTTCCGCCTCGACGCCATCAAGCACGTCTGGCCCAGCTTCTACGGCGAGGATTTCCCCGACGACCCCATCGCGTTCAACAAGGTCATCCAGGACACCTACGACGAGCTGCATGCCTTTACCGACGTCGACGACTTCGACCTCGTCGACGACGCCGCCATCTTTGGCGAAGACTTCACCGGCAGCTGCGACGCCTTGAGGCCCTACATCGTCGGCGGGCAGCGGGCCCTCGACTTCCCGTTGTTCTTCAACATCGGCGGGCGCAGCGGCCTGTTCAGCGGCGACATCGGCCAGCTCTCTGAAAAGGCGCCACCGGGGTGCCCAGGCATCGGCGCCTTTGGCGGGCTGAACCGCTTGAGCGGCATCGGCTTTGTGCAGTCGCACGACGAGTGCGGCGCTCCCGGTGGCGCGTTCGCGGCCAGCAACCGCGACCCGCGCTTCTCGCGCTGCGAGGTCGACGGCGGCTACCGCAGCGGCGCCACCGACCTCAGCCACGCCTTTGTGCTCACGCGCGACGCCGACAGCGCGGTCTTCTACGACGGCAACAACTGGACCTCCGACAGCTTCGTCCGCTCGGGCCGCGCCGACGCGCTCGGCGAGACGTTCTCGGGCAGCGCCCAGCTCGAGCTGGTGACGACGGTGCGCGCCGCCCGCCGCATCGCCCGCGGCACGATGGACAACCTCTGGGTCGGCGACAACGCCTGGGCCTACGAGCGCGACGTCGCTGGACCAGCTGGCGCGAAGCTGGCCGCCGGCCTCGTCGTGCTCAACGACGGACAAGGGGGCGACGTGGGCTTCGGCGACGACGCCAACCAGGGCTCGTTCATCGTCACGCGCTTTCCGCCCGGCACCTTTCTCGAAGACATCAGCGGCAACGGCCAGTTCGCCGCCAGCTTGACCGTGCTCGACCCCGACCTGCTGCCCGTCGCCGAGCAGCCCGAGGTCAGCGAGGCCCGCCGCCGCTTCTCTGTCGTCAACGACGGCGCCAGCACCGCCGGCCTCGGCGTCGTCTTTGCCGGCGTGCCGGCGCGTTCGTGGGTGATGTTTGCGCCGCCGGCCTTTGCGGCAGGCAGCGAGGTCACCCTTGAGCTGAAGGACATCCCGCTCGCGTCGCTGTCGCCGGGCGTGCACGCCCTGCACGTGCGCTTCGTCCGCGCCGTCGACGGCGCCGCTGACGCCCACGACGAATTGGTGCTCTCGCTGTGCGTGCCGCTGGCTGGCGACGCTTCGCTGTGCGGGCCGGTTGCCAGCGGGGCCGGCGGGGTGAGCGTGCCCGCCGGCGACCCCATCGCCAGCGGCACCGTCGCCTTGCTCGTCGACGGCACCGTGCCCGAGCGCCGCAGCGTCGAGACCGCGCCCGGCCGACTCCTGCCCGACAACGCTCCCGTGGCCCGCGCGGTCGAGCACCTGGTGGTCGTCGACGGTGACGCCCTCGACGTCGTCGTCAATACCGCGGCGCTGCGGGCGCCCACGCTGGTGGCCATCCGCCTCGACGACGATGCCGAGCTCGTGCCGGGCACGCCCATCCGGGCCTCGGCCGAGCGCTTCGTCGACGGCTTCGTGCGCCTGCGCCTGCCGGGTGAGCCGGGCGAAGGCGAGGGCGAGGGAGAAGGCGAGGCGGGCGAGGGCGAAGGCGAAGCCGTCGGTGAAGGCGAAGGCGAAGGCGCCGAAGGAGAAGGCGAAGGCGAAGGCGAGGTCGACCCCGACGGCGACGACGACAGCGATGGCGTCAACAACGGCGACGACGTGTGCCCGCTGGTGCGCGATGCCGATCAACAGGACTTCGACGAAGACGGCGTCGGCGATGCCTGCGACCGCTGCCCCGACGTCATCGGCAGCGACGTCACCGGCTGTCCGGCGCTGTCGCCCGACGAGCGGGCCACCGTGAATGCCATTGCCCTGGCCATCGCGCTGCGCAGCGCCGCCACCCCGGCCACCGACGTCGACGACAATGCCATCGTCGACATCCTCGACCTCGACCAGGCGATCGCCGCCGCCATCGAGAAGGAAAACTGATCATGCTGGTCCTGCGCGCTCTCTTGCTTGGCGGGCTCTGGTCCGGGGGCCTGCTCTCCTTGGGCTCGTGCTCGTGCGACCCGCCGCCGGTTCCGCCGCCCGCGGTCACTGCCGCTGGCAGCGTGCGCGTCGACGCTGGCGCCGACACCGGCGCGGTCAGCGTCGTGCTGGTCGGCCTCGATCAGCCGCTGCGCGCGTTTCAGGTCGACGTCGACGTCGCCGGCGGCAACGCGCTGGCGGCCCTCGGCGTCGGGCCCGACATCGTCGAAGCCGGCCTTGCGCCCGAAGACGGCGGCCCGAAGAACCGCTTCACGCTCGTCGTCTCCGACACGCGCCGGCTGCCGCTGAACAACGGCGTCGTCGGCCGCCTGGCCATCGACAACGGCGCGACCGTCACGCTGACAAAGGCGTTTGGCATCGACCAGCAGGGCCAGAAGCGCCCGCTCACCGTGGTGGCCCCGTGAAGCGCGCGCAACGACAGCTCCAGATCCTCGCGGCTTTTGTCGTCGTCACGGCGCTGGTGCCGGCGTGCGGGCCGGCCTGCGGCGTCGGCGACTTCGTGCCCACGCCCGAAGCCGAAGCCGTCATCACCGGCACGGTCACCGACGTCCCCGAGGCGCTGCGCGCACGGGCCTCGGGCCGCACGCTGACGGCGCGGGCGGTCTCGGTCGATGGCGCCGTGCTCGCCGAGGTGCAGACCGGCATCGACGAGAGCTTCACGCTGGCGCTGGGCAAGGGCCTCGATCACTTCAACGTCCGCGTCGTCGTCGAAGGCGGCTCGTTCGTGGCCAAGGACTTCGTCGCCGAGGCCGCCGCCGGCTCGAGCGTGACCCGCGACGACATGGGCGTGGCCTCGACGGCCGCGGCCCAGGTGGTCGAGCGCTACGCGGTGCGCGAGCGCCAGTCGTTGGCGTCGACCCCCACCGGCACCCTGCAGGCCGTGCTCGACAACGCCCGCGGCCGCGGCGCCGGGGGCGACGACAGCGCCGTCGTCGCCTTTCGCGCCCTCGTCGGCGACGTCTTTGCCGTGCTCGATCCGGCCGGTGGCGAGCCGGGCTTCGATCGCACCTCGTCCGACGCCAACGACGACGTCCTCGCCGTAGCCGGCGTCGACGCCGCCGACTACGACGCCGCCCTCGAAGCCGCCGTCGACGCGGCCCTGGTGCCCATCGTCTGCGACCCGAGCCAGGTGAATGTGTTGTTCGCCGTCGACGCCAGCGGGCAGGGCAAGGACGGCAATGGCGCGGCCCAGTTCATCCGCCAGGCCCCCAAGGAGGGAAAGGTCTTTCTCGGCATCACCCTCGACACGTCGTCGCCAGTGCCGGACTCGGCCGGTGCGCTGCGTCCGCGCCTGACGCCCAACGATCCCCAGACCGAGATGTTCGACGACGGCGGCGCCCCCTCAGGCAGTGGAGACGAGGTGGCCGGCGATGGGATTTTTTCGACGGTGCTCGGCCTGCCGCGCGGGATGCGCGTGCTCTACAAATACACAGACGGCTCGCCCAACGAGGGCTTCACCAGCACCGAGGAATGGCCCGGTAACGCCCGCATCCTGCAGGTCGACGATGTTCTGACGTCGTCGCAGTCGGGGCAGCCCGATTGCCTGGTCATCCGCCGCGACTCGTTTGGTGACGAGAGCAGCAACAAGAATTTCGTGAACCTCAACGCCCGGCTCGGCGGTGGTGCCCTCGGCTACGACGACGACCTCGGCGGCGGCGCGCTCACGCCCGTGTCGGCCGACGACGCTGCCGCGGGCCTGCTGCCCAACGCCGGCCTCGCCGTCGGCGATGTGCGCACCGAGGCGCCGCTGACGCCGGCCGGCATCGCCGAGGCCCGCGAAAACGGCGTGTGCACGGTGTGCCCGGCGCCGCTGACGGTGTCGGCCGACGACGACGACGCGCCCCGGCTGGTGGCCGCGCAGTTCGTCGGCGTCGATGAGACGCGCGTGGTGTTCTCGGAAGATGTCGACGTGCAGAGCGCCGGGCTCGCGAGCAATTTCCTGCTCGTCAACGCCGACAACGACGCCGTGCGCGTGCTCGCGGTGCAGGTCATCGGTGCCCAGGTGGTGCTCACCCACGAGCGCGTGGACCCGCGCGTCGCCCACCGGGTGTCGGTCAAGGGCGTCACCGACGCCTCGCTGCAGCAGAATCCGATCGCCGAGCGCTCGTCGGTGCCGGTCGGTCCCGACCGCACGCCGCCGACCGTGGTCTCGGTGCGCGGCGGCTCGATCGTCGAGGTCAACCCCGCTTCGCGCCCCGGCGACGCCGTCACCGGCGAGGTCT
>JBKJNL010000239.1:0-3840 GCA_046593615.1 Myxococcota bacterium
GTTCGAGCATCGTCGTCCCCACCTCGCGCTGAGATTGTTCAGTCAGGCGGGCTCAGCCAGGCGGGCTCAGCCAGGCGGGCTCAGCCAGGCGGGCTCAGCCAGGGTCGCGCGTGAACAAGTGGTAGGCGCTGGCGTCGACGTGGACCTTGACGCCGATGATCTTCTCGAGCCCCGCCACCAGCTGCAGCCGGTGCAGAAGCTCGCGCGAGCGCAGCTGCGTCTCCTGCGCCGCCGTCGACGACGGTGACGCGATCAACAGCCGGCTCTGCTTCTTGTCGGCGAAGCCCACCGGCCGGCCCAGCGCCCACAGCTCGGCGCCGAGAGCCTTTTCCATGCGCTCGCTGTGAAAGATGCTCGCCTTGCGGACGGCTGCGCCCATGGCGTTTTCACGGGTGAATGCGACGGCCATCTTTGAGCGGATGTCTCGCCCTGGAAGTCGCACGAAGCCTTGCAGTGGAACGTCCAACAAATCACGCAGGGGATCACCGGATTTGACAGGCAACATCAGGCCCGGCCGGGCCTTTCTGCGGGTCATCAGGCTGCGGCGCACCGCCCGGCGCACCAGGTCTTCGGGGCCAAAGGCGTCGCCCTTGGCGGCGAGCTCCGCGTGCAGCGCCGCACGCACAAGCTCCTCGGAGCCGAACCAGGCGTCTTCTTGCGGGGCCAGGGGCGAGCGCGGGCGGGGGTGGATGGCCCAGGCCAGGGCGGCGGCGCTCTTGGCAAAGGCGTACAGGGCCGGCGACGACGGCGGCGTCAACGTCGTCGCCAACTTGTGGATCGCCCGCTCGAGGCCATCTTTTTTGTCTTCTGGAATGCGCGGACCGCGTGGACGAAAAATCTGGTTGATGGCGATGGTCACCGCGTCTTCAGCGGTGAAGCGCCCGCGCTCGACGCCGGTCTTCAGGGCCCGCAGGATGAGTCGCACCGTCTCTTGCTCGCGCGCGGCGTAGTCGAACTTCGGCTTCGGACCAGACGCAGCCCCAGACGCAGGAGGCCCAAACGGCGTCGTCACATCGACCAGGTCGCGCCGAAGTCCATGCCTGCGTACAGCGACGAGAACGGCCCCGAGCCGCCGGCGCTGCCGCTGCGCGAGAACGGGCTGGCCGAGGCGCCGGCGCGGCCGCCGACGAGGCCGCGCAGCTCACCGGTGAACGGCCCGAGCGAGTAGCGCATGGCCAGGGCTGTGCCCATCTCGCCGCCGACGGAGATCTCGGCCGCGTCGGTGCCGAGCTCGCTGTCGTTGTTGTTGTCGGTGAGGCTGGTGAACACGTAGAGGCTCGGGCCCGAGTAGAGGTCCCACAAGAGCGAGAAGCGGTTCTCGCGCACCAGGTCGTAGCGCACACCGGTGATGCCCGAGACCACCGACGACGCCGTGGTGCCGGCCGCAGGGACGCCGTCGAGGCCGAAGTAGGCGCGGCCGCCAAAGATGACCGCCAGGCGATCGACCGGGTAGTAGCGGCCGATGCCGTTGACGACGACGCCGCCGATGGTCGGCAGCTTGTCGGGCGCGAAGCCCCCCAGGGCGCCTTCGCCGCCGAGCAAGAGCGCCAGCTCGAAGCGCGGGCCGCGGCGCGGGTCCCAGAAGGGGTCTTCGGGGTCGAGCCAGGCGCCGGTGAGGATGTCGTCGACGACGGAGTCGGTGGCGTCGCCAACTTGTTCACGCTCGACGGCGGCAGCCGGCAGCGCGGGCAACAGGGCCAGCACCAGGGCGACGAGAGGCATCGTGAAAGCACGCATCGCGGGCACTGTAGCCGGCCTCGATCAGTCGGTGACGACGGCGGACACCTTGCCCACCACTTGTCCGAGGGCGGTCTCGACCTGGCAGGTGACGGTGCCCCGGGCCGGCGCGCGCAGCCGCGACCAGGTGCGGAACCCGTGGCTCCGGCCACCGCTGACGACGAGGGGCACGGTCTGGATCGTCCGGCCGTTGCTGCGCCACACGTGCACCAGCTGATCTTTGAGGCCGAGCGGCGCGTCGACGGCCGTGTGACAGAAGAGCGACTCGGGCTGCGAAAAACGGCTGGCGGCGCCGACCGGCTCGCGATCGACGACAGCCGTCCAGAGGTGGGCGCTGTCGAGCGACAGCGGCGCCGGTGGCACCAGCGGCGCGCCGACGACGACGAGGATCGCCAGGAACAACGCCACGGCCCCGCTTGCGCTGCCGCGCTTCCTGGCTTTCTGCCCCGACAGCCAGAACCACAGCGGCGCGCCGACGGCGACGACGACACCGCCGGCGATGAAGGTGCGCGTGTTGTCGAGTCCGACGATGGGCAGCACCGTCAGGCAGGCCACAAAGGCCGTGAACGCCTGCACCGCCACCAGCAGCACCGGGCGCTGCGCGACGCGGGCGTAGAACGGGTCCCAGAAGACGACGACGACGACACCGACGTAGGCGACGACGAACGGGATGTGCTGCCAGACCGGCGGCCACAGCGCCGCGGCAAAGAACGGCAAGGGAAACGCCAACGCCTCTTGCACGACGCTCTGGCTGACGAAGATCGCCACGAAGCGAAAGGCGCGGGCCCGCCGCGAGACGTCGCCGGCGTGGAAGCGGCGCAAGACGATGGCGGCGGCGACGACGACGATCCAGCCGCCGAGCGCCAGGCCGATGATCAGCGGCGCGCGCTCGGGGCGGCGACTCATCCAGATCGACGACGCGATGCCGAGTCCCAGCGAAGCGACCGGCAAGAGCCGCGACAGCCACCGTCGCCAGGCGGGCGACGCGGCGGCGGCGGCATCCCCGCTCGCACCACCAGCGCGCGATGGAGCGTCGGCCGCGGGGTCGTCGCGGGGCGCGACGACGTCGATGACGTCGACGACGTCGGGGGCTGCGGTACTGTCGCTCTTCGTGTCGCTCACCCGTCGCTCCCTTCTGGCTCTGGCCGCGTCGTCTCCGGCGTGGATGCCGTCGCCTTTGTGGGCGTCTTCGTCGTCGTCGTTGGCGTCGTCGTTGGCGTCTTCTTCGTCTTTGACGGGCACGCAGCTTTCACGCCTGCTGTTCGTGCGTCACAGCACCATCTTGTTGGAGATGGCTGGCTTGCGCGTGCTCGTCGACCCCTGCCTCGCGCCGTCGTTCGGCGTGCAGGGTCTGCTGTCGGAGACGACGCCGGCGCCGACCGCCGGCAGCGTCGGCCGCGTCGACGTCGTCTGCGTCACCTCGGGCGAGCCGGGATCGTTTGACAGCGACACCGTGGCCGCCCTCGACGTGCACGACGCCCGCTTCCTCGTGCCCGACGACCGCGTGCGCAAGCGGCTCGGCCGGCTGGGGCTGTCGCGGGTGCGCGTGGTGCGGCCCGGTGACGTCGTGCCCATCGGACCGCTGTCGTTCACGGTGTCGCCGGGCCGCGCGCCGCTCGGGCTCTTGCCGGGCAGCGTCGGCTTCCACGTCGACGACGGCGTCGCCGCCCTCTGGCACACCGGCAACATCGCCCCCCTCGAGGTCGACGCGCGGGCGACGTCGTTCGCCGCCGATCATCCGGCGCGGGTCGTGTGCGCGGGCAGCAGCGGGCTGGGCCTGCGCTCGAGCAACCCGCCGCTGCTCGCCGACCTCGACGACGCCATGACCCTGGCCCGCCTGGCCCGGGCCCGCACGATGATGCCCGTGGCCCGTGGCGCGCGCCCCGCCGGGTTGTTCTCGTTGATCCTCACCATGGCGGGGCCGCCGGCTCCGTCGACGACGACGGCGCCCCACGCGGGTCGCCACCACCGGGTCGAGGTCGTCGAGCCGCAGCCGGGCACCTGGTACCGCTTCGGCGCCTGATCGCGGGCGTGTCACGTCGTCGTCTTGTGGTTGGAGGTCATCGTGGTCGCGCTCGTGAAAACGCCATCGGCAAGCCCGGG
>JBKJNL010000137.1:0-2903 GCA_046593615.1 Myxococcota bacterium
GCCGGCAACATCGCCCGCGCCGTCTGGTGCCGCGCCGGACAAGCCCCGGTCGACGTCGCCCTGCCCGCGCTCGTCGGCCGCCTGATCGAGCTGCACGTCGTCTGCGACGGCGACCGCGCCGTGATCACCGCCGCCGTCGACGTGATGCCGTCTGGATCCGGGCCCCAGGGACCGGCGCGCCGCCTCCATCGCGTCACGCTGTTGTCGCGCAGCCAGGGCGTGACCGCGCACCTGGAGGGGCGGCCCGACGAGCACGCCGTGCTCGGCAACGTGCGCGGCAAGCTGCTGAGCGGCGCCCACCTGCTGTCGACGTCGACGGCGGGCCTGGTGCTGCTCGACGGTGATCTGCACGAGCAGGCCCGCTTCATCGACACCGCCGGCCTCGTCGACGACGACGCCGACCTCCTCCGCGGCTCCGGCGGCGACATCTTTGTCGCCGCCGACGCGGCCATCCACCTGCTTCGTCGTCGAGCCGCGACGGGCACCAACCACCGGAGCACGCCATGACCGTCTCGCCCGCCCTGCCCCGTCCCTTGCCGCCGCCCTCGTTCTACGACCCCGACCAGGTCGACCAGCTGTGGATCGAGCGCGCCGGCCTGGTCGCCGACGTCGCCGCGCAGTTTCGCGACCAGCACGCCGTGGCGCCGGCGTCGAAAGACGGCTTCCGCATCGCTGCCTTTGGCATCGACTGCCAGGTGGGCTTCTGCACGCCCGGGGCGTCGCTGTTCGTTCCCGGCGCCGTCGAAGACACCCGACGCACGATCGACTGGCTCTATCGAAACCTCATGCAGATCACCGGCATGTGCTTTTCATTGGACACCCACCGGGCGTTCCAGATCTTCCACCCGGCCTTCTGGGTCGACGCCAAAGGCAACCACCCGGCGCCGTTGACGCCGATCTTCCACGAAGAAATAAGGGCCGGCAAGTGGACGCCGATCGCCCACCCGCGCGAGTGCCTTGAATACACCAAGAAGCTCGAACAGTCGGGCAAATACATGCTCACGATCTGGCCGTTCCATACGCTGCTCGGCGGCTTGAGCCACGCGCTGGTCCCGGCCTTGATGGAGTGCGCGCTGTTCCACGCGCTGGTGCGCAAGAGCCAGACGCACTTCGAGACCAAGGGCACGCACGCGATGACCGAGAACTACTCGGTGCTCTCGCCCGAGGTGAAAGAGCTCGGCGGGGCGTCGGTTGGCGGCTTCAACGCCCCCTTCTTCAGCCTGCTGACCTCCTACGACCGCGTCTACGTCTTTGGCCAGGCCAAGAGCCACTGCGTGCTGTCGACGTTGAAGGATCTCGAAGAGCACATCCAGCAGACCGACCCCGCGCTCGTCGACAAGATCTACATCCTCGAAGACTGCATGAGCCCGGTGCCGGCGCCGCCGCTGAAGCCCCTGCCGCCGAGCCTCGACTTCCCGCGCCTCGGCGACGAGGCCATCGCCCACTGCAAAAAGGCCGGCATGCACGTCGTCAAGTCGACGGACCCCATCACGCGCTGACGCGCGCAGCGTCCGCGACCCGCACGCCCCGCCACACATCACGCCACACATCACGCCACCCATCACGCACTCACGTCCCAACCGCTGGAGACACCATGACGACGTCGAAGCTCACCGGTCCCACGCTGCAGAACCTGTTCACCCGCGCCACCCAGAGCGGCACGCTCTCGGCGCAAACGCAGACGCTGTTGGCGGGCGACCTCGGACCCATGGTCATCGCTGGCGCCAGCGGCCGCGCCGTCGACGACATCCAGGCCAGTGAGGTCACGCTGGTCACGGTGCTCATCGACGCCTCGAGCTCGATCGCCGAGCGCAAGCTCACGCAGGCGGTGCAGCACGGGCAGCACCTGCTGCTGCAAGCCTTTGCCGGCAGCAAAGAGAAAGACGCCGTGCTGTGCGCGCTGTGGACCTTTGCCAGCGACGCCAACGTCGTGCACAGCTACGTCCCCGTCGACGACGCCACCCGGCTCGATGACCGGAGCTACCGGCCGTGCGGCTGCACGCACCTCTACGACGCCTTTTGCGACGGCGCCTCGGCCAACGTCGCCTACGCCCAGACCCTGCGCGACGCCGGAACGCCAGTGCGCTCGATCCTCGTCGTCATCACCGACGGCGAAGACGTCGGCAGCAAGCGGCCCGCCCGCACGTGCAAGAAGCTGGCGACCGATCTGCTGGCCAGCGAGCAGTTCCACCTGGGCTTCGTCGGCGTCGGCAGCGACGTCGACTTCGTCAAGGTGGCGACGTCGATGGGCTTCAACGCCGGATCGATCCTCGTGCAAAAAGACGCCACCGCGCCGGCGCTGCGCGCGGCCTTTGCCATGGTGAGCCGGTCGGCCATCCGCGCCAGCCAGGGACGCATCCAGCCCGGCCAGAACGTCGGCTTCTTTGCGCCCTGATCGCCAGAAGCGGTCGCGCGCGACGACGTCAATCACCAAGATGAACTCGATGATCGTCACAAAGGCACCCAACGAGCCACGCCCCGGCACGCGCCGCGTGTTTCTCGCGGGCTCCATCGAGATGGGCAGCGCGCCGCCGTGGCAGGCCCAGGTCGAAGACGCCCTCGGCGCGGTCAGCGTCGTCGGCGTCGACGTCGAAGTGCTGAACCCGCGCCGCGACGACTGGGATTCGTCGTGGAGCCAGAGCGCCGACGACCCCCACTTCCGCCAACAGGTGGAGTGGGAGCTCGACGGCCTGCACTCTGCCGACGTCGTGCTCTTCTACTTTGCGCCGGGCACCAAGAGCCCCGTGACCCTGCTCGAGCTGGGCCTCGTGGCGTCGACCGCGCCGCGCAAGCTGGTGGTGTGTTGTCCGTGGGGCTTCTGGCGCAAGGGCAACGTCGACATCGTCTGCGCGCGTTACGGAGCGCAGCAGGTGCGTGAGCTCGACGACGCCATCGGCGAGGTC